>CAYMMC010000191.1:0-6321 GCA_964391125.1 uncultured Akkermansia sp. | reverse complement strand
CCCCGCGGATGTCGAACTGGGACACGCCGCGCTGGTGCTGGATCGTCTCCTGGTAGCCGAGGCTGAACTGGAAGATCTCGACGCGCGACCCGAAGAGCTGGATGTTGCCCGCGTTGGTGAAGTCGACGAACTCGAGGTTGTTGCCGTTGGACTTCCAGTCGAAGCCGAAGTCCATCTCGCGCTGGCGGTTGGAGGTTCCGTCCAGCGGGATGCCGTAGCGTCCGCTGAGCTGGATGTTGTCGCCGTCGGAATTGAGGAAGTTGCCACCGCCGATCGGGATCGGGTCGGATTCGATGTCCACGTAGGAGGCGAGGACGGTGAGCCAGTGGCGCCACGGCAGGGCGTGGGTGTAGACGAGCGAGTTCGCCCGGACGTGCTCCATGTCGAAGTCGCTGGTGTACTGGTAGCTGAGGCTGCGGTTCGGCCCGAAGAGGTCGCCCATGTTGAAGCCGACGATGAAGCGGTCCTCGCCGAGATAGTCGACCCCGGAGTCCTCGTAGCCGGTGTAGAACCAATTGGCGCGGGTCTGGTAGCTCTTCAGGATGACGTCGGTGGTGCCGAACTCGTAGCCGGGCGCGTAGACCATGTCGATCTTGCGGTAGGGGCTGCGGTTCACCCAGGAGAGGTCGCGGAGCACTTCGGAGGCGCGGATGACCTCGCCCTTCTTCACCCGCATCTGGCTGCGGATGAACTCCTCGGTGTCGGCGTCGACGCCCTCGACGCGGATGCGGGCGAGCTCCGATTCGATCACCACGAGCTGGACCACCCCGGAGGTGATGTCCTGCTCGGGGATGAGGACGTCGACGACGGGCCGATCACCCTCGCGGTAGGCGATGATGACGTCCTTCACCATCTGGTCGAGCGAGGCGAGGGAGACGGGCTTGCCGATGTAGGTCTGCAGGGCGAAGCCGACCTGCTTGGGAAATTCGTCGAAATCGTGCCAGATCCCCTCCACGCCGGGCCATCCGTCGGGACGGACGTCGCCGGGACGGGGGAGCAGGACCACGCCGAGGAGCTGGTTGACGAGGTATTCGTCGCTGGAGCCCCCCACGCTGCCCTTGCTGGCGCCGTCCTCGATGTGGAAGCGGCCGAGCTTGTCGACCTTGAGGGGCCCTTCGCCCCCGCCGTCGTCGAGCACGGAGCGGGTCTGGTGGACCTGGCTCTGCACCGTGGGCGGCAGCACGTCCATCAGGATCTCCGTTCCGTACTGGTCGGTCACGGTCTGCTGGGCGTAGGAGACGCTGGACATGGAAGCGACCGCCACCGCGGCGATTCCGGTCGAAAGGAGTTGGATTCTCATCAGATTCAAACAGTAGCGGTCCGTTGACGCTGCTTCGCAAGCCATTCGCTTAACACACGTTTAATAGGGTTGAAAACGCTTTTTTCGGAATTTTTTCAGATGTTCCTCTCAGTTGCGGATGCTAGAGGAGCCTGGAGAGAATGGAAGCAAAATCTGCACCTTTTTTAACCGACACCCACGCCCACCTCGCTTCCCGGCGCTTTGCCGGGGAAATTCCCGCCCTTTTGGCGCGTTCGCGCGAGGCTGGGATCGGGCGGATCGTCTCGATCTCCTGCGATGTCGAGGACGCCGAGACGAATCTTTCCCTCGCGGCGGCGCATCCGGGGGTGTTCGCGACGGCCGGCATCCACCCCTGCTACGTCCACGAGCCCGGCCCGGCGGACTGGCGCGAGCGGCTGCGCGCCCAGATCGCGGCGGGGGGCGTCGTCGCCGTCGGCGAGATCGGGCTCGATTTCCATCACCCTCCCCAGGACGGGAGCGGCGAGGCGGACTGGCGCAGGCTTCAGGAGTCGGTCTTCGAAGAGATGCTGCAACTGTCGCTCGACCACGGTCTCCCCGCCGTGATCCACCAGCGCGAGAGCACGGCGGCGACTCTGGCGGTGCTGGAGCGCTTCCCCGGCGTGACGGCGGTGCTGCACTGCTTCACGGGAACGCCCGCCGAGGCGGAGCGGGCCCTTGCGGGGGGGCATTTCCTCTCCTTCACCGGCGTCCTCACCTATCCGAAGGCGGAGGAAGTCCGCGAGACCGCGTCTCTGGCCCCCCTCGACCGGATCATGGTCGAGACGGACTCGCCCTATCTCGCCCCCGTCCCCTTCCGGGGCAAACCCTGCGAGCCCGCCATGGTCCAGTACACGGCCCGCCGGCTCGGCGAACTGCACGGGCTCTCCCCCGCCGAGATCGCCGGCATCACCTCCCGCAACGCCGAGCGCTTCTTCGGGCTGTCCGGTCCGCTCCTCGGATCGGGAACGGCGACGGAGTGACCCTTGCCACCGGTCCGGCTCCGAACGATACTGTCCCGCCTGCGCCCAAGCGCCTCAGCCATGTCCACCGACCGCTGCCATTGGATCCGGGAACGGAGACCTCCCCGCTTCACGCCCGACGGGGACGCCTTCCGCCTCTTCGGCACTGCCACGCTCACCGACGACCACGCCCTCTTTCTTCTGAACCAGTACCGGGAGCGGCGCTCGAAGGTGGAGCGTCGCCCCTGGCTCTCACGCCTCCTCCTCCGCCGCTGAACCCGCGGCGAAGAGCGCCTCGAGATCCGCTTCCGAAAGAATGGCGACGCCGAGCGCCTCGGCCTTGTCCCGCTTCGATCCCCCGCCCTCCCCGGCGACGAGGTAGTGGGTGCTCTTGCTGACCGAACCGGCCACCTTGCCGCCGGCCGCCTCGATGCGCTCCTTGATCCCGTCCCGCGGCGCGGAAAGCGTGCCGGTGATGACGAAGGTCTTTCCCGCCACCCCGGGACCGTCGGCGGAAGCGGGGGCGGCAAAGGGCGCGTGATTCGACGAACGGGGATCGATCCCGAGCTCGGCGAGCTGCGCCAGCAGCGCCGCCCCGGCTTCGCTCTCGAAGCAGTCCACCACGCTCGCCGCCACGGTCGGCCCCACTTCGCTGGCGATGGCGTAGGGGGCGAGGAGCGGGTTCTCGTCCTTGCGCTGTCCCGGCGCGAGGGTCCGCAGCTCCCGGAGGATCGCGGAATCGGCCAGCTCCGCCAAGTTCGCGTGGAGCCGGGCCAGCTCCTTCGCCGCCGCTTCCCCGACTTGGTGGATGCCCAGCGCGAAAAGCCAGCGATGCAGCGGCAGGCGGCGCGCCCGCTCCGCCGCCTCGACGATCTTCGCGGCGTTCTTCGCCCCGAGAATGCGCGGCTCGGCCTCGCTTCCCAGGTTCAAGGCCGCGAGCGCCGCCTCGGGCACGCCGAACAGGTCGAGGGGCTCGACGACGAGGCCTCGCTCGACGAGCTTCTCCGCGACGATGGCGCCGACGCCCTCGATGTCGAGGGCCTTGCGGGCGACCATCTGCCTGAGGCGGTTCGCCGTCTTCGCCGGGCAGCCCGGATTGCGGCACTTCCAAGCCACGAAGCCCTCCTCCCTCGCCACCTCGCCTCCGCAGGCGGGGCATTTTCCCCCGATCTCGGCGAGCAGGTCGTAGCGCCGGGCGTCCGGAGGGCGCTTCTCCAGAACCACCTTCACCACTGCGGGGATGATCTCCCCCGCCTTTTCGATGAGGACGGTGTCGCCGATGCGCACGTCCTTCCGGTCGATCTCGTCCTGGTTGTGCAGGGTGGCGCGGCGCACCGTCGAGCCGGAGACGAGGACGGGATCAAGCTCCGCCACGGGAGTGAGCGTGCCGGTCCGTCCGACCTGGACCGTGATGGAGCGGAGCACGGTCTCCCTCTGTTCCGGCGGGTACTTGAACGCGGCCGCCCAGCGCGGCGCCCTCGCCGTCGCGCCCAAGGCGGCCCGGGCCGCGAAATCGACCACTTTGACCACGGCCCCGTCCGTCTCGTAGGGCAGGCCGTGCCTCAGCCCGTCCAGCTCGCGCACCGCGCCGAGCATCCCCTCCAGGGTCGAGACCCGCCACACGGGGCGGTTCAGGGGCAGTCCGAGCCGCTCCATCTCCGCCGCCCACTCCGAGGCCGAAGCCGGGGCGAAGCCCTCCAGCCTGCCGTGGCCATGGGCGAGGAAGTCGAGCGGACGCCTCGCCACCTCGCGCGAATCGAGCAGCTTCAGGGTCCCCGCCGCCGCGTTCCGGGGATTCTTGAACGCTGGCAGACCGGCCTCGTCGCGGGCCCGGTTCAGCTCGGCGAAGACCTGTTTCGGAAGGAAGATCTCCCCCCGGACCTCCAGCCAGGCGGGCGCTCCCTCGGCGAGGCGCAGAGGCAGGCGGCGGATCGTGCGGACGTTTTCGGTGATGACGTCGCCCACCGTGCCGTCGCCCCGGGTCACCGCGTATTCGAGCAGCCCCTGCCTGTAATGGAGCGCCACCGCGACCCCGTCGATCTTCGGCTCCACCGTCACGGGCACCTCCTGCGTCCCCAGCCCCCTCTGCAACCGGGCGAAAAACTCGGACAGCTCGCCCTCGGAGAACTGGTCGTCGATGCTGAGCATCGGCACCGCGTGCTCGCGCTGCTCGAATCCCCGGAGAACCCCTCCGCCGACGCGGCGCGTCGGGGAGTTCGGATCGACCAGATCGGGAAAGGCCGCTTCCAAACGCTCCAGCTCGCGGAAAAGGCGGTCGTAGTCCGCATCCGGAATCTCCGGCTCGGCCTCCTCGTAGTAGAGACGGTCGTGCCGCTCGATCTCGCGGGCGAGCCGCGCCATCTCCGCTCTGGCTTCCTCCGGGCTCATGCGACCTGCATTCGTCGTCGAATCCGCTCAATCTCCGCCCCGGTCGGGGGAGCGCTCCGCCTGCTTGGCGATCTCCTCCTCCAAGCGTTCGGCGAGCCACTGCTTGATCATGCTCTGGTAGTTCAGATAGCGGTGCCGGGCCAGCCGCTTGATCCGGCTCAGCATCTGCGGATCGAAGCGGAGCGTGATCGTCGTCGATTCGCGCACCGTCTGCCGCTGGATCGAGGCGTTCATCAAACGAGGATCGAGCGAATGGACCGCCCAGAACCCGGCCTCCTCCTTTTCGTCCTCGAATTCGGGGATCTGGTGCCAGCGTTCGATCGTTTTCACGGAGCAAGGAGGGTTGGATCGCCAATCAGACCGGGTTCAAAGCGATTCTGCGTTTTTACGCTCATAGAATGAGATTTCATCCTCGGTCATTTCTCGACAAGAGATCACGCGGCATCGCTTGCCGTCGGTCCAGAACACCGAGAAGAGATGCCGGTTGTTGATTGTCTTGCCCAGGTTGAAATAGCGCGCCTCGGCGCTGCCGCCGTCGTTCTCGGGCAGGAGCCGGATCGAAAACGGATCCTCGAACGCCTCCTCCACCTCCCTCGGAGTGATCGTTTTCAGATCGAAATGGCAGTCAATCCAGTCGAAATCCATAGGCGGCGCAAGCGGATAGCGCTCGGGAAGGGAGCGATTCCGCAAGCTAGAGGCTCGTCCGAGGAAATCAATTCATGAAAACGCCCGATTTCGGGGAAAGGACCACTTTCGAGAGCTTCCATAAATTTCAGCTTTCCCAATGATCTGAACCTGATTACTAATCTTCGTGGCATTCTTTCGGCATTTCACCTACTGGCTTCCTCTCCTGGCCCTCTCCTGCCAGACGAAGCCCTACGCCCCGCCGCCCCGGCCGGCGCTCGTCGAGAGCGTCGCAGTGGAGGTGCGGGATTTCCAAGGAAGGCCCGAGGCCCACGCCTTGGTGAAAGGACGGCTCTCCAGCAGCGTCGCCCAGCTCGTCGACGTCCGTCAATCGAGAAGCGACGGAGTTCTCGTGCTCGAAGTGCTGGAGCAAACCCCTCGGGGCGCGAATCCCCTGCCCGACGCCGCCGAAGCGCCCGCTTTTGAAACTCGCGTCCCCATCGAGCTCCTCGGGCTCGATCCGGGTCCGCAGACCCTTCACGTCAACGGTCTCGCGACCGGTTTCGAGATTCCGTCGCTCCGGGCGGTGCTGGCCTCCGATTCCACCGATCCGCAGCTCGCTCCGAACATCGCCCTGACCGACGAGCTCCCTCCCCTCGGGGACGCCCCTCCCCTCCCCGGCGGAGCCGCAGGCGCTTCCGCTTACTAAATTGGAATCAGGTTGTTGTCACTCTCTCCGGTCATCTTTCCTATGACGGGTTCTTGTCCATGCCGGACACGCTAGCAGCGGCCCTTCCCGCCTCGCGGGAAATCCTCGCATGCTACTCTCCACGTCCGTAGATGCTCTCGCCGCGCGGGCCGTAGTGGTCGTAGCCCTCGTAGAAGACCCGTGTCCAGCCGGGGCCGCTGTAACGATCCTCCTGGTCGCGGAGCCAGTCGTCGTAGGCCCGGTCGTCGGGCAGCAGGCCCGGATAGTAGGGGCCAGTCGGCTCGAGGGGGGGCGTCGGCGCTCCGGGCGGCGTCGGATCGGTGGGGCCGGGCAGATTCGGA
>CAYMMC010000190.1:0-6334 GCA_964391125.1 uncultured Akkermansia sp. | reverse complement strand
AAGGACGGACGCCATCTCGGTCTCTACCACAAGGGGCCCGGCGGTGCGGACAGGACGCCGCTGGAGGTGCTCCAGACCATCACCGCCGACGGGGGATTCACCTGGAGCGAGCCCCGCGTCGTCGCCTCCGTCGAGGGGAAGAACCCCTGCGAGCCCTTCGTCTTCCGCTCCCCCGACGGCGGGGAGCTCTGCTGCCTGATGCGCGAGAACACGCACCGGGGGCGCAGCCTGGCGATGTTCTCCGGCGACGAAGGCGAGACCTGGAGCGCGCCCGTCGACACGCCCTGGGGGCTCAGCGGCGACCGCCACATCGGCGTGGCGCTGCCCGACGGTCGCTGGATCTTCGCCTTCCGCGACATGGCGCCGCAGAGCCCCACCCGCGGCCACTTCGTCGCTTGGGTCGGCCGCTACGAGGACATCAAGGCGGGGCAGGGCGGCGACTACCGCATCAAGCTCCTCCACAGCCACGCCGAGCGGGTCGCCGACTGCGGCTATCCCGGCGTCGAGCTGCTGCCCGACGGCACGCTCGTGGCCACGACCTACATCAAATACGCGCCGGGGCCCGAGAAGCATTCCGTGGTCTCGACCCGCTTCAAGATCGCCGAGACCGACGCCATGGCGAAGCGCTGAGGGAAAGGGAAACCGGAATGCGCCGCCTCCTCCCCCTCGCCTCCCTCCTTCCCTCCCTCTCCGTCGCCGGGGGCGACGCGCCCATCGCCTTCCCCGCGGACGGCGGCATCGTCGACGTGCGCGCCTACGGCGCCGTGCCCGACGACGAGGGCGACGACACCGCCGCGATCCAGGCCGCCCTCGACGCCTTTCCCAGCGGCAACCGCATCGTGCATCTCCCCCCCGGCGTCTATCTCGTCGCCGACACCCTCCGCTGGCCCGCCGGGGACGGGGTCGGCAACACCCACCGGCGCACCATCCTCCAGGGCGCGGGCGAGGGCCTCTCCATCCTCCGGCTCCCCGAGGCGGCCGAGGGATTCACCAACGCGGCGGCGCCCAAGGCCGTGGTCTGGACCGGCGGGGCCCCGGCGCAGCGCTTCCGCAACGCCGTGCGCGACCTCTCCATCGAGATCGGTCCGCGCAACCCCGGCGCCGTCGGCCTGCAGTTCAACGCCAGCGGACAGGGGACGGTGCGGAACGTCGCCATTCGCGCCGCGGAGGGCTCCGGCAGGATCGGGCTCGACCTCGGGCACTGCGACGAGATCGGCCCCCTCCTCGTCCGCCGGCTCGCCGTCGAGGGCTTCGACTACGGCATCGTCACCAAGTGGCCGGTGAACTCCGCCACCTTCGAGCACGTCCACCTCTCCGGGCAGCGCCGCCTCGGATGGTGGAACTACCACCAGATGGTCTTCGTGCGCGGTCTCGTCAGCGAGAACCGGGTCCCCGCCCTCTACAACGAGAAGGACTCCTGGGGCGCGGTCGTCCTGGTCGATTCCCACCTCCACGGGATCAAGGCCGAGCGCGGCGCCCCGGCCATCCACAACCAGCGGCGGCTCTACCTGCGGAACGTCGATCTGATCGGCTACGCCCGCGCCCTCGACAACGACGACAAGGGCCGCGACAAGGGCGACGTCGACGCGCCCGGAACCGTGGCGGAGGACAGCTCCCACCGCGACCTCCGCTCGCTCTTCCGAGAACTCCCCGAAGGCGACTTCGCCTCCGCCGGCGAGATCGCGCACCTCCCCGTCAAGGAGAGCCCGGAGGTGCCCTGGGGCGATCCGGAGGCGGACTGGGCCAACCTCCTCGATTTCGGCGCCGACCCCACCGGCGCCGAAGACGCCGGCCCCGCGCTGCAGAAGGCCATCGACTCCGGTGCGAAGACCGTCTATCTGCCCGGCGGCGGCCGCTTCCGCTTCGGCGGCCCCATCGAAATCCGCGGACCGGTGCAGCGGATCGTCGGGCTGGAAAGCCGAGTCTCCTCCCTCGGCGAGCCCGTCTGGACGCTCGCCGACGACAAGCATCCGCAGGGCCTGCCCGACGCCCCCGTCGTCGTGATCGAACGGCTGGAGAGGACCGGCGCGGCGCCGGTCAGGATCCGCCACCAGAGCGCCCGCACCCTCGTCGTCGCATCCACCACCGGCTTCGACGTCGAGGGCGCGGGACGGGGCGACCTCTTCCTCGACGACGTCCGCGGCCATCTCGACCGGCTCGGCCCCGGGCAGAGCGCCTGGTGCCGCCAGCTCAACAGCGGACGCGAGGGCGTGAAATGCCGCAACGCCGGCGGCAAGCTCTGGATTCTGGGATTGAGGGCGGAGAATCCCGGCACCCTCGTCGAGACCACCGCCGGAGGCGTCACCGAGATCGTCGGCGCCTTCCTCGATTCCAACGGAGGCTGGAAGGCGGGCGAGCCGGCCTTCCTCGTCGCCGACGCCACCCTGAGCCTCTTCGGGGCGAGCGAGCGCAACTTCAACCGCCAGCCCGTCCCCCTCTGGGTGCGCGAGCGCCAAGGCGCCGAGACGCGGGAACTCGAGGAGCGGCCCTGGATCTTTTTGAGCAAATGACAGGATCCGGCGCCTCCCTTCCTCGGCCGCTCGGCGCACCCGACCGGGTCGGCTCCCCCGCCCGACCCCCTTGGGCCGCCGCCCTACTCCCTTTCCTGCTGCCCGCGCTGTTCGCGGCGGAGCCCCCGCGCGTGGAGCTCGCGCCCGGCCTGCCCGCCCTCGCCGAGACGGGCGTTCCCGGCCTCGACGAAATCCTGCCCGAACACCGCCTCAGCGGGAACGGGCTCGTTCTCGCGCCGGAGGCGGGGCCCTACGAATGGACCCGGATCGGAGCGGATGGCCAGCCTTTCCGAATCCGCCTCGCGGTCGATGGACAGGCCTACGAGAGGGGCGTCCTCACCCTCTGGGACTGGCACAACCGCGCCGTGGCCCAGCGCGCCGTGGCGCCGGGGACGGAGGAGACGCTCGAGATCGCCATCGCCGGGCTCGGCGCCTATCTCCTCACCTTCGACGGCTGGCGCGACGGGAAGGTGCGGGGACGGCTCATCCGCAACCTCGCCGCCACCGAGGATCTCCGCGCCGCCCGCGGCGCGTGGAAGGTCGACGAGTTCTTCCTCGGCATCTGCGCCTTTCCGGGGCGCTACCATTGGAAGCCCGACGGCGTCCCGACCCTGCCCCAGGGCTTGACGGAACAACAAGCCCGCGAGCGCGAGGCCGGGCTGGTCGCCCGCACCGGACTCCAGGTCGTGCGCGTCGACGTCTCCCTGGAGATGAATCCGCGTCCGGGAACCTCGGGCGCGGGGGAGGATTACGACTTCGACTTCTCCCGCATGGACGCCGCCGTCGCCTCCTACACCTCGCGCGGCTTCCAGCTCGCCCTCCAGACGATGAACTCCCCCGACTGGGCCGTGCGGCCGCAATACGCCGGGCACGGCAAAAACCGTTGGCGCTATCCGCATCGGGAGCGGCCCCAGCGCGCCTACCTCGCCGCCCTCGTCGGACGCTACGGGCGGCACGCCCGCTTCGTCCAAGTCTCCAACGAGCCGGACCAAGTCCTCTTCTGGGCGGGGACGGAGGAGGAGTTCGTCGAGCAGTATCGCTACTCCCTCGAGGAGATCCGCCGGAGCGCGCCGGACCTGCCCGTCACCACCGGAGGCTACGCCCTCGTCGACGAGGCGAAGTGCGCCTACTTCATCGGACAGCTCCATTCCCAGGTCGACCTGCCGGTCTACAACGCGCACGGCAACCTTGCCGACTACAAGCGCAGCTTCGCGGCGCTGCGCCGCCTCCAGGCCGCCGCCGGGGACACGTCCGACGGCTGGATCAACACCGAGGCCGGCTACAGCGCCTGGCGGCTCGACCAGGAGCGCCGCCAGGGCCAGGTCGACCCGCAGAAGGCGCTCTACTCCTGGGCGCACGGGCACCGGGGCCTGCTCCTCTTCTGCTCTCGCATGACCCGCGGCCCGGGGCGCGACGGCGCTCCCGACTTCGGGCTGCTCGACCATCAGTTCTCCCCGCGCTTCGCCTACGCCTCGGTCTCCGCCCTGGTCTCGGCCTTGGCGGGCGCGTCGTTCGTGGAGACCCTCGCCGAGTCGGAGGACGTCCACCTCTACCTTTTCGAGCGCGGCGGCGACCGGATCCTCGCCGGATTCACTCTCGGCGAAGAGCCCGCCACGGCGACGGTCGCGACCGATGCCAGGGAGATCGTTGCGGTGGATGAAATGGGCAACGAGCGGAACATCGAGACCACGAAAACGCTCTCGCTGGCCCTCGACGGCTATCCGCGCTACTGGATCCTGCGGGACGCGTCGTCCGCCGAACCGCGCTGATTTCTCCGGCCGATCCTCCCCTTCCGGCAATTTCGCGCTTCCCTTTCCCCGGCTCCGCCCGTAACCGTGCTCCAGCCGCCATGCCCCTGCCCCGCCCCGAACTCGAAGCCCTCTGCGAAAAGGCCCTCGGCCTGGTTTCCGCCGACGAAGCCGAGCTCCACCTCGTCGACGGCGAGGACCTGCTCCTCCGCTCGGCGAACAACGACCTCACCACGAACGGTCTGGTCGACCGCCTCGCGCTCCACCTCTCCGTGAGCTTCGGAAAGCGCTCCGCCTCGATCTCGGTGAGCCGCACCGACGAGACCGCCCTGCGCGACGCCGTGGCGAAGGTCGAGGCCATGGCCAGGCTCGCGCCGGAGGATCCCGAACACCTCCCCCCGGTCGATCCCCGGCCTTGCGAGGCCCCGCCGACCTGGTCCGACGCCACTGCGGCGATGCTGCCGGGCGACGCCCTCGCCCTGCTCCGCCCCGTCATCGAGGCGGCCCGCGCCGCCAAGGTCGAGAGCGCCGGCTACCTCTCCCGCTCCATCGAGAGCTCGGTCTACGCCAACAGCCGGGGAGCCTTCGTCCACGAGCGGAGCACCCGCCTTGGCTTCTCCCTCACCGCCCGCACCGACGAAGGGCGCGGCTCGGGCTGGGCCAGCACCCAGGTCACCGACGCCGCCGGGCTCGACCTCGCCCCCGTCGGCGAGCGCGCCATCGCCAAGTCCCTCGCCTCGCGCCATGCGGCGGAGCGTCCCGCCGGACGCAGCACCGTCGTGCTCGAGGCCGCCGCCGCCCGCGATCTGCTGACCCTGCTCGGCTGGGGGCTCGACCGCCGAGGCTTCGACGAAGGGCGCAGCTTCCTCAACGGCCTCGTCGGGGAAGGAGAGGAGCCCATTGGCAAAGCGCTCTTCGGCGAGCGCGCCACGCTGATCTCCGATCCCTTCCACGCCGCCGCCCCCTGCGCCGCGCACGAGAGCGGCCTGCCCCGGACCCGCACCGCCTGGATCGAGGACGGCGTCCTCAAGGCCCTGCCCGTGGGCCGCCACTGGGCCGCAAAGAAGGGGCTCGATCCGCAGCCGCGACCGGGCAATCTCATTCTGCCCGGCGAGGGCAAATCGCTCGACGAACTCGTCGCCTCGGTCGAGGACGGCGTCCTCGTGACCCGCTTCTGGTATCTCCGCATGGTCCGGCCCGAGACCCTGCTCTACACCGGGCTCACCCGCGACGGCACCTTCGCCATTCGCGACGGGAAGATCGCCGGCCCCGTCAACAACTACCGCTTCAACGAGTCGCCGGTGAACGTGCTGCGGAACCTCCTCGCCAGCGGCGCGCCGGAGCGCGTCCTCGGCAGCGAAAGCCAGATGCCGGTGCATGCGCCCGCCATGGTGGTGCGGGATTTCAACCTGTCCTCCGTCTCGGAGGCGAGCTGAACGCGATCGCCGTCGCCCCTTTTGGATCGTCGTCCGTCGTGCGCGCCTCGCGCGGCCCCCTCCAGCCCCTGTTCAAAAACCGTTTGTGCGGGGATTCGGCGAACGCCACACTGACGACACCGACTGTCTTCCACCCTGCCATGCATGTCATCCTCGTCGCCGCCCTGGCGGAAGACCGCGTCATCGGCGCGGCCTCCGGAAGGATTCCGTGGGAGCATCCGCGGGACCGCGAGCATTTCCGGGCCCGCACCTCGGGCGCTTGGCTGTTGCTGGGAAGCCGGACCTATCGGGAAATGGAGGCTTGGTTCGGCAACCGGACGCCCATCGTGCTGACCCGGCAACGGGCCTTCCGCCCCGCCCATCCGTCGCACCGCACCGCCCCCTTCCCCGCCGCCGCCATCGATCTCGCCCGCGCCAACGGCGCACCCGAACTCCTCGTCTGCGGCGGCGCCGCCGTCTACGCCGCGACGCTGCCCTTCGCCGACCGCCTCGTCCTCACCCGGATCGCGCTGCGCCCGGACATACCCGATCCGCTGCGCTTTCCCGATTTCGAAGCCTCGGGGGAGTGGCGGCTTCCCCACGTCGAGACCTGGCCCGCCACGGGCGGGATCCCCGCCGCCTGCTGCGAGGTCCACGGGCG
>CAYMMC010000189.1:0-6351 GCA_964391125.1 uncultured Akkermansia sp. | reverse complement strand
CAGCCCCGAGCAATACCCTCCGGCCTACGAGCAGACCCTGTGGAAAGTCTACGACGTGCCCGAATACGCCGCCAACTTCCTCAACGGCCCCCTCCTCGCCTACTCCGGCGCCAAGGACCGGCAGAAGGCCGCCGCCGACCTCATGGCCCGCGAGCTGCTGAAAGCCGGCCACGAGCTGCGGCACGTCGTCGCCCCCGACACCGAACACAAATACACCGCCGAGGCCGTCGCCGAGATCGGCCAATGGCTGAGCGAAACCTGGGGCAAGGGCCGGCAGCGGCCCGCGCGGACGATCCGCTGGCAGACCCCGACCCTCCGCTACGGCGACCACGACTGGCTGCGCCTCACCGGACTGGAAGCGCATTGGACGACTGCCGCGGCACGGGCCGAATGGGACCGCGGAAAAAACCTCGTCACTCTAGAACTCGACGGCATCACCTCCCTCGAGATCGATCCCGGCCCGGGCCACAACCTCGCCAACACCACCGTGAGGATCGGGTCGGAGACCCTCCGCGTGCCGAATCCCGGAGCCTCCGTCTCCGCCCTTCCTCTCGTCCTGCGCGACGGACGCTGGGCCTTCGGCAGGCCCGACCCCGGGCAGGCCTCGAAGCGACCCGGCCTGCAAGGCCCCATCGACGACGCCTTCATGGGCCGCTTCGTCGCCGTGCCGCCCGACAAGGAGTCCGCCCATCCGAAGGTCGCCCGCTGGACCGCCTTCGAGCTCGACCACTTCCGCTCCCGCTGGCGCGCCCTCATGCGCGGCGACCTGCCGGAGAAGACCGCCGAGCAAATCGGCGACGACGACATCGCCGAGTCCAACCTCATCCTCTGGGGCGATCCCGAATCGAACTCCCTCATCGCCAGGATCGCCGAAAAGCTGCCCGTCGAGTGGCATGGCGATGCCTTCGTCTTCCGGGGCGAGCGCTACGACCGCGGCGAGCACGTCCCCGTCCTGATCCTGCCCAATCCGCTGAACCCCGCCCGCTACGTCGTCCTCAACAGCGGCCTCACCTTCCGCGAGGGGCACGACCGCACCAACTCCCAGCAGAACCCCAAGCTGCCCGACTGGGCCGTGATCGGGCTCGACCGCGACCCCGACGCCCTCGCCCCCGGCCGCGTCGCCGCGGCGGGCTTCTTCGACGAGAACTGGAAGTGAATCCGCTTGGCCGCGAAACGGCGCGACATCCATGTCCGACATGTCAGAACAAACGATGGCCGCCCCGTCAACATGGTCAGAACTGCCTCCCGGCGCGGGGCACGATTACGGCGCGCTTCTGCGGCGATGGCAGGCGCTCGACGGAAACGATGGACTCGTCCTCCGAACCCTGTGCGAGACGGACGGGCTTCCCGTGATCGCCCTCGAGAACCGCGCCGCCGCCTCCGGCGGAACGGGCGGCCTCTACCTCAGCGCCGGCGTCCACGGCGACGAATGCGCCCCCGTCTGGGCTCTGCTGGAATGGGCCGAGTCCGCGCCCGCCGCCCTGGCGGAGCAGCCCGTCGTGATCCTCCCCTGCCTCAATCCCTCCGGACTGCTGAGGAACGTCCGCCGCGACGGATCGGGGATCGACTTGAACCGCCACTTCGGCGACGCCTCCCATCCCCCCGTCGGCGCGTGGCAGGCCTTCCTCGAGGGACGCCGCTTCGACCGCTCCCTCTGCCTGCACGAGGACTACGACGCCTCCGGCATCTACCTCTACGAACTGACCCGCCAGGAATCCAAAGGCGACGCCCTCCTCGCCGCCTGCGAGCACCTCGTCCCCAGGGTGTCCGTGGCGGAAATCGACGGCAATCCCTTCGCGAAGGGCCTGTTCGTCCACAGCGGAGACGTCGAGCGGCACGTCGCGGAGCATCTGGACGGAGGCTATCCCGAAGCCATCCTCCTGTTCCTGAGGCACGCCGACGTCAGCTACACCTTCGAAACCCCCAGCGAACTGGACCTACGCCTCCGCATCGCCGCCCACCGAGCCTTCCTCGAGGCGGCGGCCTTGGCGGAGTTCGCCTAGGCGTTGCCGGAGGGGCTTTCCCGCCAATTTAACTTTCCCGCCAATTTAAAATTGGAGGAGGACATCCGGCGCCCGGCCGCGCCAGGGACTTCCGCTGCCGCGCGAGTCGCCTCCGGACCCCGAGCGGCCCTGGTCAGGCGAGAAATTCCGCCCACGATCCCGAGGTCTCCCAAACTCTCACCGAGACGACGCGGACCGAATCGCGCAGGGGGTAGCCCGCCCCGCCCCCCGTCCGATAGTCCGCCAGCGAGTCGCGCAGATGCCGGAAGATGTCGCGGGCGAGGACTTCGGTGGTGGGGTCCTCCGACTCGTAGCCGATGACGCGGTCGCCGTAGCGGGCTTTGAACTCGGCGTAGGCCGGATCGGCGGTGTTCATGCAGAGGGCGTGGTCGTAGCGCTCCAGATAGTCGCCGAGGACGAGCTTCAGCACCTTGAAGTCGCAGACCATGTCGCGCTCGTCGAGCTCGTCGGCCTCGAGGACGCATTCCACCTTGCGCGAATGCCCGTGGGGGAAGCGGCACTTGTCGGGATGCTTGCTCAGCATGTGGCCGTTTTCGATCTGGAAGATTCTGCAAATGCGGTAGGGCATGGAGGCGGAGGGGAAAAGGCAATCTCTTCGCACGGGCCGGGGCAAACGCAAGCCGGGATCGGTCCGGCGGCGGGCGGAGGCCGCGAACGGACGGGCCTTCCGGATCAATGGGTCTCCAGAAAGCGAAGCAGCTCGCCGGCGAGCTTCCCGCCGATCCCGGGCACCGCCGCGATCTGCTCCCGGGAGGCCTTGCGCAGGCGCGCGACGGAGCCGAAGCGCTCCAGGAGACGCTCCTTGCGGGCCTGGCTGATCCCGGGGCAGTCGTCCAGGATGCTCTCCTCGACCCGCCGCTTCATGAGGAGCTGATGGTAGCCGTTGGCGAAGCGGTGGGCCTCGTCGCGGATGCGCTGGAGCAGCTTCAGGGCCCCGCGGTCATGCGGAATGACGAGGGGGTCGGACTCGCCGGGGCGGAAGACCTCCTCGCGCTGCTTGGCCAGACCGATCACGGGCAGGTCGTGGAGACCGAGCCGCCGCAGCTCCTTCACCGCCATGCCGAGCTGGCCTTTGCCGCCGTCGACCACGACCAAGTCGGGCAGCCGCACGAAGGGTCTCCGCTTCGCCGCCCCCCCCTCCGTTCCGGCGTCCCGGGCCTCGTCCACCTCGATCCGGCGCATCGCCTCGAGGGGATTCTCCTGGCTCGCCTCCGCCTCCTCGCTCCCGACCCGCTCCCGGGCCTCCAGGAGGATGCGCGAGTATCGCCTCCGGATGACCTCGGCCATGCTGGCGAAGTCGTCCTGGCCCTTCACCGTCTTGATGCGGTAGCGGCGGTAGTTCGCGTTGTCGGGCAGCCCGTTCCGGAAGCGCACCATCGAAGCGACGATGTGGTTCGAGGAGATGTTCGAGATGTCGAAGCACTCCATCACCGCGGGCGGGCGGTCGAGACCGAGGATCTCCCCCAGCTCCGCCACGTCGGCCTCGGGATCGACGGCCTGGCCCGGCACCCCCCGGCGGCGGAACTGGCGAGTGGGCCGCAGGGTTTGCCTCAGGTTCTCGACCATGTCGCGCAGCTCGGCGGCCCGCTCGAAGTCGAGCGCGGCGGCGGCTTCGCGCATCTCCTCCTCGATCGAGGCAAGGAAGTCCTTCGATTGCCCCCGCAGGAACTCGCAGGCCCGCTCGACCCGCTCCAGATAGTCCTCCCGCGAGATCCGGCCGACGCAGGGCGCGGTGCAGTTGCGGATGATGTCGTTGTGGCAGTGCCGGTAGTCCTGTTCGTCGGGGACGAGAGGGCGGCAGCTCCGCAGGCCGAACTCGCGGTTCATCCACGCGACGGTGCGCCGCAGGGCGCCCGAATGGGCGAAGGGGCCGAAGTAGAGCGCCCCGTCCTCCTTGCGCAGCCGGGTGAGCTGGAAGCGCGGCCAAGCTTCCTCCAGATGGATTTTCAGGAGAAGGAAGCGCTTGTCGTCGCGGAAGGCCACGTTGTATTTGGGGCGGTATTCCTTGATCAGCTTGCCCTCGAGGAGGAGCGCCTCCGGCTCGTTGCGCACCTCGTGGACCTCGAAGTCCCAGATGCTCGCGATCAGCGCCCGCGTCTTGTGCTCGGCGAGGCGCTGCCGCGAGGGCGTGAAGTAGTGGGCGAGCCGCTTGCGCAGGTCCCGCGCCTTGCCCACGTAGATGACGGATCCGAGCCGGTCCTTGTGCAGGTAGACCCCCGGCTTGTGGGAGACTTCCCTCAGCTTCCTCTGGAGATCCGGTTTCGCGTCGCTCGGCATGCGAAACGATACGCCCTCCGGGGGGCTTGGCCAACCCCGACGGGCCCGCCTCAGCGGTCCTCCACCTCGACGTCGATGACGTCGTCCTTCTTCGGGCGGCGGCCGAAGAGGCCGCCGAGGTCGATGCCGAAGTAGGCGAGGCAGCTGATGACGAGGACCGTGGCGGCGGCCTCGTCGAGGTTGCCGATCACCGGGATGTTGTCCGGGATCAGTTCGAGGAAGCCCGCCGTGGGGTTCACGAGGTAGAGCGCGCCGACGGCGCCGAAGAGCCCCACGAGGACGGAGCCGACGACGCTGCGCTTCCCCTTGCCGTCCTCGGCGATGGTTTTCTGGTTTTCCATGGCCTCGATCTTGCCCTTTCCTAGTGCCGGAAGCGAGTGGAATCCGCTCCCCTCTTTGTAACGGACCGCCGCCCCGGACACTTTGTGAAAAATTTCACAAAGTCCTCTTGAACTTCCAAAACGCCGGTCCGATACTCCGAAATCCGACGCCGTCCCCTCCTCCTGGGCGGCCCGGGACCCTCATGGCGACCACTTCACGAGAGATCGAAATCCAGGACGCGGCCGCGCGGGCGGCGTCGTTGGAAGGCTACCAGGCGACGACCGAAGACCTCGTCGGCGAGAAGATGGTCCTGAACATGGGGCCCTCCCACCCCGCCACCCACGGAGTGCTGCGCCTCGTCCTCGAACTGGACGGGGAGACGATCACGAAGGCCGACCCCGACATCGGCTTCCTGCACCGCGGCGACGAGAAGATCGCCGAGAACATGCAGTACAACCAGTTCGTGCCCTACACGGACCGGCTCGACTACCTCGCCCCCCTCGCCAACAACGTCGCCTACGCCCTCGCCGTGGAGAAGCTGATGGGCTGGGAGCTGCCGCCGCGCGGCCAGGCCATCCGCACGATCTGCTGCGAGATGGCACGCATCTCCGCCCACCTCCTCGGGCTGGGGGCCTACGCCATGGACGTGGGCGCGATGACCGTCTTCCTCTACACCTTCACGCAGCGCGAGACGGTCTACAACCTCTGCGAGCTGCTCACCGGGGCGCGCTTCACGACCAGCTACACCCGCGTCGGCGGCCAGATCCGCGACCTGCCGGAGGGCTTCACCAAGCAGCTCCTCCAGTTCTGCGACGAGTTCCTCGTCTGCCTCGACGAGGTGGACACCCTGCTGACGCGGAACAAGATCTTCCTCGACCGCACCCGCGACATCGGGGTGATCTCGAAGGAGGACGCCATCGCCTGGGGGCTCAGCGGACCGAACCTGCGGGGCTCCGGCGTCGACCACGACCTGCGCAAGGCGAACCCCTACCTCGACTACCACCGCTACGACTTCGACATCCCGATCGGAACGGTGGGCGACTGCTACGACCGCTACCTCGTCCGCATGGAGGAGATGCGCCAGAGCGTCCGCATCCTCCGCCAGGCCGTGGCCGGGCTGCCCGACGGCCCCATCAACGTGGCCGACGCGAAGCAGCGCCTCCCGCAGAAGGAGAGCGTCCTCATGAGCATGGAGGAGCTGATCCACCACTTCATCCTCGTGACCGAGGGGCTCGACGCCCCGCCCGGCGAGGTCTACTTCGGAGCGGAGAATCCGAAAGGCGAGCTCGGCTTCTACATCCATTCCAAAGGCGGCGGCGTGCCCTACCGGCTCAAGATCCGCGCCCCCTCCTTCGTCAACCTCAGCATCCTGCCCAAGCTCCTCGAAGGCTGCATGGTGAGCGACACCGTCTCCATTTTGGGAAGCCTCGACTTCGTCATGGGCGAATGCGACCGGTGAGAAGTTTTCGAGTTTTCAGTGTTCAGTTTTCAGTATCCAGCAGGCCGCACTTTTTACCTCTCACCTTCCCACTTCTTACTGCGGCGAGAGCCGCGATCCGACATGCTCGCTGTTCCCAAAGAACTGGAAAAAGAGATCGACGAACGCATCGCCCACTACCCGGTGAGCAAGCGTTCCGCCGTGCTTCCGGTGCTTCACCACTTGCAGCACCACTTCGGCTACATCGGCGAGGAGGCCGTCGAGTGGACCGCGGCGAAACTGGGGCTGGAG
>CAYMMC010000188.1:0-6362 GCA_964391125.1 uncultured Akkermansia sp. | reverse complement strand
GAGGTCGCGCCCTTCGGCGTGACCGGCCCGGAATCGTCGGACGGAGCCCGGAGACTGATGCGCACCGTCTCCTTTTTGAGCGGCACCGTCGAGGTGGCGATTGAGGGTTTCGGCGGATCTGGATCACTCATGCGACGAAGGGAACAACTTTTAAAAAAATTCCGGTGGTGATTAAGGACCCGGATGGCCTTACATGTCAACCCGATAATCAAAAGTGGGGAACGAATCCAGACTTTTGTTTGATTCGCCCCCGGAAATTTCGGACCGTCACGCCCATGCGCTTCCCCGAGACCCCCGCCTCCCTGCTTCAAGACCTGATCCGGATCCCGAGCGTGAACCCCGACGCCGCCGACGATCCGGATGCCGCAGGGGAGGGTGCCTGCGCCCGGCGGGTCGGCGAGCTCCTCGCCGCCTGCGGCGCCGAGACCACCTTCGAGGAGGTCCTGCCGGGACGCCCCAACGTCATCGGGCGCTTTCCCGGCGGGGAGGGGAAGCCGGGGCTGCTCTTCGCGCCCCACCTCGACACCGTCAGCGTCGCCGGCATGACCATCGCCCCCTTCGGCGGCGAGATCTCGGGCGGCCGCATCCATGGCCGGGGCGCCTCCGACACGAAGGGCACCATGGCGGCGATGCTCTGGGCGCTCCACGAGCTGCGCGACGAGATCCCGAGGCTCCCCGTCGCCGTCGCCTTTGTCGGACTGATGGGCGAGGAGGCGGGGCAGCCCGGCTCGAAGCATTTCGCGAAGCGGCACGGCGGGGAGTTCGCCTTCGCGATCGTCGGCGAGCCCACTTCGCTGGAGACCGTGCATGCCCACAAGGGCTGCGTCTGGCACCGCCTCTCCGCCTCCGGGCACTCCTGCCACGGCTCCACGCCCGAGCGGGGGGAGAACGCCATCCGGAAGCTGCTCCCCCCTCTCGAGGCGCTGATCGCGCATCTCGAGGCCCGCCTGCCCGGCTACGCCGACGCCGTCATGGGGAGGCCCACCGTCAGCCTCGGGATGCTCCGGGGCGGCAGCAGCCCGAACATCGTCCCCGCCACCTGCGAAGCCATCCTCGACATCCGGGAGACCCCGGCGCTCTACGACGCCGGCGGCAGCGCCCGGCTCGTCCGCGAGTTCCTCGACGCCCCGGAGTGGAGCGGGACTCTTTCCGTCGAGACGGTCGGCGACTCGAAGCCCCTCCTCACCGACCCCGAGACCGACGGCGTGCGCCGCCTCCTCTCGATCGGGTCTTCGCTGGCCTCGGCCCCGTGGTATTGCGACGCCGGGCGGCTTTCGGAAGGCGGCATCCCCTCGGTCGCCTGCGGCCCCGGCAGCATCGCCCAGGCCCACACCAAGGACGAGTATCTCGCGCTATCCGACCTGGAGGCGGGCTGCGACTTCTACCGGCGCTTCCTGGAGACCTACCGGGCGTGAGAGGTCCAAAACAAGAAAGGCCGCCCGGAGGCGGCCTTTCGGAAAACGGTGCGATGCGCCCCTCACCAGCTGCGCCCGCGGGTGTAGCCCGTGGTCGTGAGGAAGCCGATCTGCGGAGGGAACTCCTCGTAGCCGCGGATGGGCAGGTAGTCGATGTCCGGCATGGGGGGGCGGTAGCTGTCCTTGTAGAGCGGACGCTGGAAGTTGATGACTTCGTAGAAGCCGTATTTCAGGCGGGCGCCGGCGCGCTGCACCCCGACGAGGAACCCGGCGGTGTAGATGCCCGAAGCTTGTTCGGTGTGGAGCTCGCTCCAGCGCTGCATCGTCATCGGAATCTCGGTCCAGCCGTAGACGATGTTGGAAATCCCCCGCCCGAGCTTGCGGGTTTTCGTGTAGCGGGTTTTCGGCGGTTCGTGGATGTCGGCCACGGCGGCGGTGACGACTCCGAAGATCAAAAGGGCTGCCAGCAGGGTTTTCATAGCTCGGGCCGAAGAGTAGACAGGCGCCCCATCCTTGGCAACTAAAAAGTTCATCTCCGCCATCCCCGGCTTGCGAAAGCCCGGAATGCGGGGTCAACTCTCGTCGCATGATCAAGTTCCTCCACACCCGCATCCGGGTCGGCGACCTCGACCGCACCATCGCCTTCTACGAGACTCTGGGCTTCAAGCTGACCCGGCGCACCGACAAGTCGCCTGCGGGGAACCAGCTCGCCTTTCTCGAACTGGAGGGCAACGATCACTTCCTGGAGCTCTGCTACTCGCCCGATTTCGAGGTGAAGTTCCCCGAGGACCTCATGCATACCGCCCTGGGCGTGGAGGACATCATGGCCTACTGCGACCGGCTGGAGCGGGCGGGGATCGAAATCTGGCCGGAGGACTGGCGCGAGGCCTTTCCCTCGGGCAAGAAGATCAAGATGGCCTTCGTCACCGATCCGGACGGCTACGAGGTGGAGATCCTGGAGCGCTAGGAGGTCCCGGAACGGGGGCCGCCGTCCGAGCCGCGCCGGGAGGGCCTGCGCGGCGGCTCCGCCGGATCGGCGGAGGGCAGCAGCTCCCCTAGCTTGCGGTAGCCTCGCGTCGCGAGGGCGAGGAGGAGGAAGCCGGCGCCGAAGATCGCCGCGACGAGGATGAATCCCTTCCGGCTCATGGACGGACGTCAGGCGGGCCGCTTCCTCTTCGATCCCGCCGGCTGCCGGAAGGCGGAGAGGACGAGGAGGCCCGCCGCGATGCAGATGCAGGAGTCGGCGATGTTGAAGGAGGGGAAATGCCCGCCCGAGGCCTGGTCGACCAGCTCGTAGTAGGGCAGCTTGAAATCGAGGAAGTCGACCACATACCCGCGCCCGGGAAGGAGCCGGTCGGTGAGGTTGCCGAGGATCCCCGCGACGAGGAGGGCGGCGGCCGTCCGGGAGAGCTTGTCGGGGAAGGCCAGCTTCCTCCAGAGCAGGGCGATCCCCGTCAGGGCGACGAGGCCGATGCCGCCGAAGATCCAGTTCGCGTAGGCCGTGCCGTTGAGCAGGCCGAAGGCCATGCCGGTGTTGTGGACGCGGACGAGATTGAAGAAGCCGGGGACGACCTCGATGAGGTTCTCGGGCGATCCGTATTCGGGAAAGCGCTTCAGGACGAGCCACTTCGTCCACTGGTCGAGGACGAAGAGGGGCAGGCTGAGGAAGAGGAGGTAGCGGATCATTCCGGCGGAGTTTCGACCACGGAAGCCCCCGAATCCACACGAATGTTGCGGACGGCGGTCGCGTCAGACCTCGACCACGACCTTCCCGAAGTGCGCCCCGCTTTCGAGGTGCGCGTAGGCGGCGGGCGCCTCCTCGAAGGGGAAGGTCCGGTCGATCGCGGGCCGGATCCGATGGGTTTCGAGAAAGGCGTTCATCCGCAGGAACATCTCGCGGCTCCCCACGTAGATGCCGTGGATTTCGGCGTTTCTCGTCAGCAGAGGGAAGAGGCCCGCGTCGGGGGCGGCGAAGCCCGTGAGGACTCCGATCAGCGAGATGACGCCCCCGGCGGCGACCGAATTCATCGAACGTCCGAGCGTGCCGGGTCCGCCGACCTCGACGATGCGGTCGGCGCCGCGCCGGTCGGTCAGCCGCCAGACCTCCTCGTCCCACTGGGGCGTTTCGAGATAGTTGACCGTCGCATCCGCGCCGAGGGAGCGGGCCATGTCGAGCTTCTCGTCGGAGCGGCTCGTCACGATGACGCGCGCGCCCGCCGCCTTCGCGAGCTGGAGAGCGAAGACGGAGACCCCGCCGGTGCCGAGACAGAGCACGGTGTCGCCGGGGCCGACCGGCCTTCCCCGTTCCATCAGCGCGTGCCAGGCGGTGAGCGCGGCGCAGGGCAAGGTGGCCGCCTCGGGGAAGGTCAGATGTTCCGGGACGGGCGCCAGACTGTGGGCCGGGGCGACGATGGTCTCGGCCAGCACCCCGTCGCAGGAGCCGCCCCTCGCCGCGTCGTGGTAGGCGGTCTCGAAACGCCCGTCGGTCCAATCCCGGAAGAAGATTGGGGCGACGCGGTCGCCCAGCTCCCAGTCGGTCACGCCGTCGCCGAGCGCGACGACCTCTCCGGCCCCGTCGGAAAGCGGCACGACGGGGCCGTCTCCGCCGGAGGCGGATCGGCCCGAGCGCATCAGCAGGTCTCGGTAGTTCAACGAGGCGGCGTGGACGCGGACGGCCACCTCGCCCGGTCCCGGGGAGGGCGCTTCGGATTCGCGGACGACGAGGGCCGCGGGGCCTTCGGGACGGGGATCGAGCAAGTAGCGCTTCATCGGCAGGCTGGGAGGGGTGGTTGCGCGCAGCGGATCGGAGCCGCGCGACGAAGACCTTTCCCCATTTCGGCAAGAGAAACAACACCGAGTCTTTTTTGCGCATCCCCCCGCGCGCGGGGCCTCCGTCCGGACCCGCTCCGGGCCCTCCCGAATTTCCCCGCTGGCAATTCGTCGCGGACCGGATAGGGTCGGCCTCTCACCCAATCCCCAGCATCCCGCCCATGGCCAAAGCAGCCCAGAACGCGATCTCCCCGACCCGCGAGGAGAACTTCCCCGAATGGTATCAGCAGGTCGTCCGCGCCGCCGACCTCGCCGAGAACTCGGAAGTGCGCGGCTGCATGGTCATCAAACCGTGGGGCTACGGGCTCTGGGAGCAGATCCAGCGCCAGCTCGACGCCTGGTTCAAGGCCACCGGCCACAAGAACGCCTACTTCCCCCTCCTCATCCCGGTGAGCTATCTGGAGAAGGAGGCGACCCATGTCGAGGGCTTCGCCACGGAATGCGCGGTGGTCACGCATCACCGGCTGGAGTTGAAGGATGGCAAGATGGTCCCGTCCGGCGAGTTGACCGAGCCCTATGTGATCCGACCGACGTCGGAGACCATCATCGGCGCCGCGTTCGCCCGCTGGGTGCAAAGTCATCGCGACCTGCCGCTGCTGATCAACCAGTGGGCGAATGTGATGCGCTGGGAGATGCGTCCGCGCCTCTTCCTGCGCACGGCGGAGTTCCTCTGGCAGGAGGGACACACCGCGCACGAGACGGCGGAGGAGGCGATGGCGGAGACCACGCTGATGCACGGTGTCTACGAGACTTTCCTCCGCGACTACCTCGCCATCCCGGCGGTGCCGGGGGAAAAATCGGAGGCGGAGAGGTTCCCGGGCGCGCTGAACACCTTCACGGTCGAGGCCATGGTGCAGGACCGGAAGGCGATCCAGGCGGGCACCTCGCATTTCCTGGGGCAGAATTTCTCAAAGGCGGCGGGCATCGAGTTCGAGGGCCGCGAGGGGCGCCGCGAGCATGCCTGGACGACCAGCTGGGGGGTCAGCACGCGACTCATCGGCACGCTGATCATGGCGCATGGCGACGATGACGGGGTCGTCATGCCCCCGCGCGTGGCTCCCTCGCAGGTGGTCATCCTCCCGGTGACGCCGAAGCCGGAATCCCGCGAGGCGGTGCTGGCGGCCTGTCGTCAACTGGCCGGTGATCTCAAGGCTCAGTCGTTTCACGGTGACCCGATCCGGGTGGAGGTGGACGACCGAGATCTGGGCGGCGGGGTGAAGAACTGGGAATGGATCAAGAAAGGGGTGCCGGTGCGGATCGAGATCGGTCCGCGCGATCTGGAGCAGGGCACGGTGGCGGTGGCGCGTCGCGACCAGTCGCCGAAGGACAAGGCGTTCCTCCCCGCCGACGAGGTGGTGGGAACCATCGCGGAAACGCTCCGATCGATCCAGGAAGGTCTGCTGGAGCGGGCGCTGAAGTTTCGCGAGGCGAACACGGTGGAGATCGAGTCCATGGACGCATTGCGCGCGTTTTTCGCCGAGGATCAGCCGGGGGGATTCGCCCTCGCGCATTGGGCTGGATCGCCCGCGGACGAGGACGCCTTGGCGAAGGATCTCAAGATCACGGTGCGCTGCCTACCCAAGGACGCGGCGCTGCGCGGCGAACCCGGCGTCTGCATCGGCACGGGCGCCCCGGCCGAGGGGCGGGTGGTCTTTTCCCGCGCCTACTGATCCTCACGCATTTTTCCCGACTTTTTTCTCCCATGAGTGATTCCTCCTCCCCGACACTGAGAGTCTACATCAAGCCGGGTTGTCCCTGGTGTGTGGACGCCGTCGCCTGGCTGAAGCGCGAGGGTTATGATTTCGAGACCATCGATGTCATCGCCGACAGCGCGGCATTCGACGAGATGCTCCGGATCTCCGGTCAGTCGAGGGCGCCCACGATGACGGTGGGCGACCTGTTGCTGGCCGACTTCGGCGTCGACGAGTTGGAGGTGTTTCTGGAGGAGCACGAGATCCATCCCTGATGGCCATGGTTGTCAATTGGGGTCGGGGCCGCTAGGCTTGACCGTCCCGCACCGCGATGATTGGCGACGAACTGGCCATCTATTTTGAAAACCCCGCCCGAGACGCGCCCGGCTATGAGCACGTGGCAGGCTGTCTGCGTTTCGGGCGCGAC
>CAYMMC010000187.1:0-6366 GCA_964391125.1 uncultured Akkermansia sp. | reverse complement strand
GCCACACCGTCCTCGACCCCGGAGCCCCCCAGACCACCGGAGATCTTCGCGGCCGTTGACGCGGACCTGCGAATCCATCGCCTGCATCCCTGCCTGGACCTCGTCGACCTCGGGCCGCCCCCCGGCTGGCCCGCGGCCGCCTCACGAGAAGCCCCCCAGCAGCCCCGCCATCGTCTCGGGCGTCAGGTCGAGCCCCGTCGCGGCGCCGGAGAGCAGGTCGCTGGCGAGGCCGCCCTTCTTCTCCTGCATCCGCTGGATGCGCTCCTCGACGGTCCGGCGGCAGATCAGCTTGTGGACGAAGACGGGCTTGTCCTGCCCGATGCGGTAGGCGCGGTCGGTGGCCTGGTTCTCGGCGGCGGGGTTCCACCAGGGATCGTAGTGGATCACGGTGTCGGCGCCGGTCAGGGTCAGCCCGGTGCCGCCGGCCTTCAACGAAATCAGGAAGACTTCGCCCTCGCCGCCCTGGAAGCGCTCGACGAGGGCCTGGCGGTCCTTCGTCGCTCCGGTGAGCTTCAGGCAGGGAACCCCTTCGGTGGCGAGGTGGGCTTCGATGAGCTCCAGCATGGTCGTGAACTGCGAGAAGAGCAGCACCCGATGCCCCTCCTCCCGGAAGGTGGCCAGCAGATCCGCCAGATAGTCGAACTTGGCCGATCCCCCGGCGGCGTGCTCCTCGCCGAGGAGCCGCGGATGGCAGCAGATCTGGCGCAGCTTCAGCAGGGCGTCCAGAAAGACGATCCGGGCCTGCTGCCCCCGGATGGCGAGGGCCTGGCGGACCTGCCTGTCCATGGTCGAGCGGACCGTCTCGTAGAGGTCCTTCTGCGCTTCGCCCATCTCGATCTCGTGGAGGATCTCCGTCTTCGGCGGCAGCTCCTTGGCCACGTCGTGCTTGGTGCGGCGGAGGATGAGCGGCCCGACCCGGCGGGCCAGCGCGGACCGCCTCGCCTCGTCGCCGTTCCTCTCGATGGGGGTTTGGTAGGTGGAGCGGAACTGCTCCAGCGTTCCGAGCCATCCCGGCATGAGGAAGTCCATCAAGCTCCAGAGCTCGCCGAGATGGTTCTCCACCGGCGTGCCCGAGAGGCAGAGGCGGTGCGGGGCCCGCAGTGCGGCGGCCGCCCTCCTCGCCCGGGCCTCGGGATTCTTCACCTGCTGCGCCTCGTCGAGGACGAGGAGGTGGAACTCGTGCTCCAGCAAGGCGTCGAGATCCCGGTGGAGGAGGGCGTAGGACGTGAGGACGAGGTCGCTGCGCGGAATCCGGCGGAAGCGGGCCTTGCGCCCGGCGCCTTGCAGCACCAGCACGCGCAGGTCGGGGGCGAACTTGGCGGCCTCGCGCTGCCAGTTCATCACCACGCTGGTCGGGGCGACGACGAGGGAGGGGCGCCCGCCGCAGCGCCCCGACTCGATCTCGGCGAGGAGATGGGTCAGGGTTTGCAGCGTTTTCCCCAGGCCCATGTCGTCGGCGAGGATGCCGTTCAGCCCGTGGGAGAGGAGGAACTGCATCCACTGGTAGCCCTCGCGCTGGTAGTCGCGCAGCTCCGCCCGCAGGCCCGGGGGGACGGCGCCGCGCTCGATCGTGCCGAGGCCGCGGAGCCGCTCGCCGAGATCCTCCACCGCGCGCGGCGCCGCCACCGGCAGGGATTCCCCGCCCAGGTCGCCCGCGAGGAGCGCGGCGTCGAGCTTGCCGAGGCGGAGCGGACCCTTGCCGTCGAAGTTGAACTCCATCAGCTCGCCCAGCGTCGCGAGGATGCGCCGGAAGCGGCCCACCGGCAGGACGAGGCCGCGCCCGTCGGGCAGGAGGACGAGGAACTCCTGCCCCGCCGGCATCCCTTCGGTCGCTTCGAGGAAGCGGTTCTTCACCAGGGCGGCGAGGATGGGCTGGAGCTCGAAGACCTCGCCCTCGATCTCGAAGCCTGCGGAGAGGTGGAACCAGCCTTTGCCCTCCTCCACGATCTCGGCGCGCCAGGTCTGGGTGCGGAAGACGAGCGGCCTGTGGCCGACCTCGGGGGCGAAGCGGACCCCCCAGCCGCGGGCCTCCAGCGCGGCGACGCCGTCGTGGCGGAAGCGCTGCCAGTAGAACTCGGGATGGGGCCACTTCCCCGCGTCGGGCGCCCAGAGGGTGCCTTCGGTCTCGGGACGGTCCAGCTTGCGCAGCGAGGCGGGCGGCTCCTCCGCGCCGGGCCGCAGGTCGAGGGCGTAGAGAAGGTTCAGCGCCGTCGTCTCGGCGGCGCGGTCGCGGGGGATCTTTCCCTCGGGCGCGACCACCGGCGGCAGCATCCCGCCGGGCGAGAGCGGGGCGCGGCGGTCTCCGTAGAGCGCGAAGGCCTCCGCGAAGATCTCCGGCAGCCAGGCGCTGCGCTCGCCCTCGGGGCGCCGGCGCACCCGGAGGAGGAAGCCGGGACCGTCGGGCGTTGTGGCGGACTTGTCAGGATCGCCGCCGGGAGCCCGTAGCCCGCCGCCTCCCGTCATCCTCGCCGCATGGGGCACTCCGCCGAAGGCACGGGCAAGGCGCTCGCCCTTCCCCTTGGCGAGATGAAGGAGCAAGGCGGCGGCGTGGGCGCAGTTCGTCCCCGTCCCGCAGCCGCAGTCGCCCTCCAGGGCGAGCCCGCCGCCCTCGCGCCAGACCGCGACGGCGGGGGAGTAGGTCCGGCCGTCCTTTTCCAGCACCGTGCCGTGCAGCTCCGCGTCGCCGGCATCGAGCCGCTCTCCGGAAACCCGGACGACTTGTCTGGCGGAGGCGAGGCGCCGGCCCGCCGCGAGCGCCCACTCGTCGAAACGGCCATGCCAGTCCCCGGAGGCGAGGAAGGCGGCGAGTTCGTCGGGGGCGAGATCGGGCATGGGGGCTCGTGGGGAAATTCGTGAGATCCCTTGGGGCGGGACGGTGGGGCAAGGACGCGAAATCGCGGAGGAGCGTCAATCGGATTTTCGGACTTCCCCCCTTGATCACACCGCGCGATGAAGGGAGAGGGGCCAAAGCGGGTTGAGTCCCGAAGCCGAGCAGGTTAGGATCGCGTTCATGGACTACAACCGCCGCCGCTTCCTCGCCACTTCCGCCGCCGCTCTCGCCGCCTCCACCCAGGGGGTTCTCTTCACCGCCTGCTCGCAGCAGCCCGAGGACTCCGCCGGCGGCGGCGCAGGCGGGAGCGAGCCGCCCTTCCAGGCCTCCCTCGCCCAGTGGTCGCTGCACCGCACCTTGTTCGCCGGAAAGATGGACAATCTCGACTGGCCCAAGTTCACCAAGGAGACCTTCGGCATCGAGGCCGTCGAATGGGTCAACCAGTTCTTCTCCGTCGAGCACGAGACCCTCGGCTACCAGCCCAAGGACCAGGCCCATCTCGCCGAGATGAAGCAGCGCGTGGACGACCTCGGCATGAGGAGCCTCCTCATCATGTGCGACCGCGTCGGCAACCTCGGCCACCCCGACGCGGCCAAGCGGACCGCCGCCGTCGAGGGGCACTACGCCTGGCTGGAGGCCGCCAAGTTCCTCGGCTGCCACAGCCTCCGCGTCAACGCCGCCTCCGACGCCAGCCTCAATCCCGAGAAGCAGGCCGACCGCTGCGCCGAGGGCCTCCGCCGCCTTTCCGAAAAGGCCGCGACCTACGGTCTCAACGTGATCGTCGAAAACCACGGCGGCCTTTCCTCCAACGGGGCCTGGCTCGCCCAGGTGATCAAGAGCGTCGGCCTCGACAACTGCGGCACCCTGCCCGACTTCGGCAACTTCTACGTGGTGCGCAACCGCGGCGATGCCGAGCAGTGGGAGAAGGCCAAGGCCCCCTATGCCGGCGACCCCGCCTACGCCGAGGACGAGAAGGGGCTCCACTACGACCGCTATCTCGGCATGAAGGACCTGATGCCCTACGCCAAGGGCGTCTCCGCGAAGGCCCACGACTTCGACGAGCAGGGCAACGAGATCCACACCGACTACGTCAAGGCGATGAAGATCGTGAAGGAGTCGGGCTACCGCGGCTACGTCGGCATCGAATACGAAGGCAGCGAGCTCGGCGAGGTCGAGGGGATCAAGAAGACCAAGGCGCTGCTGGACCGGGTCTTCGCGGAGGTGTGAGGGCGATGGAGTCGGCGGGTCCAGCCCCTCGCCCAAGGCCGTGCGGCCCGCGCGAGAGTTGGCGGCGGCCAAGGTGGAGAACATCCCAAAAGCCATTCGCCGGAAGGCATTGGGTCGATGGCCGCCTGAACTCCCACTGCCGCAAAAGTCGGGACCAGCGTGGCAAAGGAGAGGATCGGCGCCGCCACGGAGTCCGGGCGGCAGGCGGTGCGCCCGCCCTGCAGGGAAGCGGCGGATCGGCATCTGCAGGGCGACCGCCCCGGTTGCCCGAATGGCAGGGTTGTTTGGATTTCAGAAACAAACGCAATCGCTTGCATCGGGAGGCGGGCCGCAGGACTCTCTCCCAAAGCGCTCCTTTCCCATGATCCCCGTCCGAACGATGCTCCTCTCCGCCTGTCTCGCCACCGCCGGCCAAGCCACCGCCGTCGAGACGACGGATGGCGACTGGAGGGGGTTCGCGAAACAGTCCTTCGAGTTCGAGGGGAGGAAGGCCTTCGTCGTCCTGCCGAAGGAGGCCGCTTCCGGACGGCCCTGGATCTGGCGCCTCTCCTTCCCCGACTTCCACGCCGAGGTCGATGTCGAGCTGCTGAAGGCCGGCTTCCACCTCGCCCATGTCGACGTCGTGGCCATGCTGGGCAGCGACGAGTCCCTCGCGATCATGGACCGTTTCCACGATCTCGTCCGTCGGCAGTGGGGGCTCGCCGCCCGGCCGGCCCTGGAGGCGGTGAGCCGCGGCGGCCTGCACGCCTACCGCTACGCCGCGACCCGGCCGGAGCGCGTCGCCTGCCTCTACGCCGACACGCCGGTGATGGATCTGAAGAGCTGGCCCTTGAAGCATCCCAAGTCGAAGGGGCCCCTCGCCGACGCGCTGAGATTCTACGGCTTCCCCGACGAGGCCGCCCTGGTCGCCTACGACGGCGATCCCCTCGACCTGCTGGAGCCGATCGCGCTGGCGAAGATCCCGCTGCGGCATGTCGTCAGCCCCAACGATCTCGTCGTCCCCGCCGAGGAGAACACCTTCGAGGCGAGGCGCCGGCTCGAGTCGCTCGGCTGGGAGATGGACGTCGTGACCGTCGATCCCGCGACCACCGTCAACGAGGGGCACCACTTTCCCCTCGTCGGCGTCGCGGAGACGGTCGCCTTCGTCCGGCGCCACGCCGCCGCCCCCGCGCCGATCTTCGACGGCAGGAGCTTCGAAGGCTGGGAGGGCGACGTCGGCACGGTCTGGCGGATCGAGGACGGCGCCCTCGTCGCCGGTTCGCTGGAGCGGCGGCAGGAGAAGAACAACTTCCTCGCCACGACGAAGGAGTACGGCGACTTCGAGCTGACCCTGCAATGGCGCCTGGAAGGCAGCGAGGGCTTCGTCAACGGCGGCGTGCAGTTCCGCTCCAGGCGCATCCCCGACCACCACGAGGTCGTCGGCTACCAGGCCGACCTGGGGGCCGGCTACGACGGCGCCCTCTACGACGAAAGCCGCCGCAAGAAGATGCTCGCCCAGCCCTCGGAAGAGCTCCTGGCGAAGGCGCGCCGCCCGCTCGGAGAATGGAACGACTACCGCATCCGGGCCGAGGGCCCCCGCATCCGGATCTGGCTCAACGGCGTGCAGACCGTCGACTACACCGAGACCGACGAAGGCATCGACCGAACGGGCGTCGTCGCCGTCCAGATCCACGGCAACGCGACCGCGCTGGTGCGCTACAGGGATCTGGGGATCGTGGAGCTGTGAGCGCTCGCCCCCCCCGCGGGACACGGCCCCGCTCAGGGCTGGACCACCGCGTAGTCGCCGACTTGGAGCTTGGAAAATAGATGCCGGGCGCCCGCATGGGTCAGGCGGATGCACCCCGCCGAGGCCGGGTAGCCGGGGAGCTGGCCTTGGTGCAGGCCGAAGGCGCTGAAGCTGAAGCGCTGGAAGTAGGGCATGCTGGAATGGTAGATCGTCGAGGTGTGGTGGCGGTTCTTGTCGCTGATGACGTATTCGCCCTGGGGCGTGCGATGTCCGGCCCGACCAGTCGAGCAGGGCGTCGAGAAGGTCGCCACGCCGTTCTCGTAGAGCGTCACGGTCTGGCGCGACAGGGAGACGACGACCTTGCGGGGCTGCGGATCGGGGACTTTTCCGAGCAGGCAGATCTGCTGCATCCGGACGTCCTTGTACCACGAGCCCACGATCGCGCCGGAGAGGTATTTCCGCGTGTAGGCCCGTCCGTTCGCGCCGGCGTCCATCAGCGCCTGGGCCACTTCGTGGTTCCGCTGCGCCGCGGCCATCATGATGGGGCGGATGCGGCTGTCGACCTGGAGGTGGTAGCGGAAGG
>CAYMMC010000186.1:0-6377 GCA_964391125.1 uncultured Akkermansia sp. | reverse complement strand
TCGGAGTCGTCCCACGATGCATGGGCTGGAAGCCCATGCCACAATATGGTGGAATCGAAGGGCGGTCATTGGATGGAGGGGTGGGTGGTTTTACCGAGTAACGTTCACCGCCAAAGGTCCTCCGCGAAACGGGGCGTAGCCGGTGCCAAGGATCATGGCGAGGTCGATGCTGCCGGGGTCGCGGACGATGCCTTCTTCGAGGCAGCGTTTGGCTTCGCGGGTCATCAGGGTGGCGAGACGCTCGGCGATGTCGGATCCGCTCGGGAGCGGGGAGGGCGGAAGGGCGAAGGAGCGCGGGGTCGCCTTGCGGCCTTCGTGCAGGTAGAAGCCGCGTCCGCTCTTCCTGCCGAGCTCGCCTTCGCCGCGGAGTTTGGCGAGCAGCGCAGGCACGGCGAAGCGGTCGCCGAAGGCCGCGCCCATCGTTTCGGCAACGTGGGCGGCGACGTCGAGGCCGATTTCGTCGAGGAGGCGCAGCGGCCCCATGGGCATCCCGTAGTCGAGCATGGCCCGGTCGATCGTGGCGACGGGCACGCCGGATTCGGCCATCCGTCCCGCCTCGACGAGGTAGGGCATGAGGATGCGGTTGACGAGGAAGCCGGGCGAGTCCTTCACCACCACGGGGATCTTGCCGAGGCGGCGGACGAAGGCGAGGACGCGCTCCACCGCCTCGGGCGAACTATGCTCGGTCACGACGACCTCGACGAGCTTCATGCGGCTGACGGGGTTGAAGAAATGCAGCCCGACGATGCGCTCGGGATGGGTCGCTCCCTCGGCCTCGGCAAGGGCGGTGACGGACAGGGCCGAGGTGTTGGTCGCGAGGATGGTGTCCGGCGAGCTGCGGGCGCAGAGGTCGGCGAAGAGGCGCTTCTTCACCGCGAGGTCCTCGACCGCCGCCTCGACGACGAGGTCGCAGGCGCGCAGGGGGACGCGCTCGGCGGTGGGAGCGACGAGGTCAAACTTTCGCCTCGCTTCGTGGGAGGTGAAAATCCGGCGTTTCACGGCTTCGTCGAACAGCCCGGAGACCGACTTCATCCCGGCGGCGACGCGGGGCGGGTCGAGGTCCGAAAGGATCGCGGGGAAGCCGCGCGAGGCGAAGCATTGGGCGATGCCCGCCCCCATGACGCCCGCTCCGATCACGGCGGTGCGACGGATGGGGGGAAGGGATCCGGCATCGATCGATTCGTCGAAGCGGAAGTGCTTCGCCCGCTCCTGGAGCGAGAAGAGGCGCAGCAGGTTCCGCGCCGCTTCGGTTTCGGAGAGGGCGAGGAAGGCGTCGCGCTCGCGGACGAGGGACCGGGGGATCGGCCCCCGAGTGGCCCTCGTCGCGACCTCCAGCGCCGCCAGCGGCGCGGGGTAGTTGCCGCGGGTCTTCTGCAGGAGACGGCGCTTGGTCAGGAATCGGAGAAGGGCCGCCGAAACGGGGTTGTTCGTCAGGAGATGCGAGGAGCGCTCCGGGAGGGACTTCGAGAGCAGTTCCAGGGCTCGCCCGAGCAAGCGCTCCCTCGGCATGACTTCGTCGACCAGTCCGAGGCGCCGGGCGGCCTTCGCGGAGACCGCCCGGCCGGAGAGGATCAGGTCGAGCGCCTTGGGCAAGCCGACCAGCCGAGGCAGGCGCGTCGAGCCGCCCCAGGCGGGGAGGATGCCGAGCTGGGTTTCGGGAAGGCCCAGCCTCGTCGCCGCGTCGTCGCTGGCGAGACGGCGGTCGCAGGCGAGGGCGAGCTCCAAGCCCCCGCCCAGCGCGGCCCCGTGGATCGCGGCGACGGTGGGGATGGAGAAGGCGGAGATCTCGGAGAAGAGGCGCTGGCCGCGCTCGACGAGGATCGTCAGCCGTTCGCCCCGCACCCTCCCGAGGCTGTCGAGGTCGGCCCCCGCGACGAAGACGGTCGGCTTCGCGCTGAGGAAGACGATCCCTCTCGCCCCCACGCGGCGCACCGCCCGCAGCGCCACCTCCAGCTCGTCGAAGAAGGCGGCGTCGATGACGTTGGCGGACTTCCCCGGATGGTCGAAGGTGATCAGCGCCGCCTCGTCGACGAATTCGAGATGGAGCCTGCGCTGCGGCGAGGGGAGCCGCAGCGGATGATGGGCGCCGATCTTCGGGGAGAGGTGGCTCGTTTTCATGGGACGTTCCTTTCTTTCGTATTGGTGTTAGAGGGTCTCCAGCCAGGCGGCGCCCCCTTGGCCTCCGCCGATGCAGAGGCTGACGAGGGCTCGCTTGCCGCCGGTGGCCTTCAGTTGTTTCAGGGCGGTGAGGACGAGACGGGCTCCGGTCGCCCCGACGGGGTGGCCGAGGGCGATGGCGCCGCCGAGGGGATTGAGCCGTTCCTCGGGAATGGCGAGTCCCTCGAAAGGCGCGGTCCGCAGCAGTTCCATCACGGCGAGGACTTGGACGGCGAAGGCCTCGTTGATCTCGACGAGGTCGGCGTCCTCGGGACGCAGGCCGGTGCGTTGGTGAAGGTGGCGAATGGCGAAGGCGGGACCGAGCCCCATGCGCTTCGGATCGCAGCCGCTCCAGGCGTAGTCGACGAGGCGTCCGAGAGGCTCCAGCCCGAGGGCCTCGGCCCGCGCCTCGCTCATGACGAGGAGGGCGGCGGCGCCGTCGCTGATCTGCGAGCTGTTCCCCGCCGTCACCGTGCCGGCGGGGCGCTCGAAGACGGGGGGCAGCTTGGCGAGGGCCTCCATCGTCTGGCGTTCGCGGACGCCGTTGTCGCGGTCGGCGAAGCCCTCCTCCGACCCCGGCAGGTAGACCGGCGCGATCTCCTCCGCGTGGGCGTTCCGAGCGGAGGCGGCCTTGCGGTGCGAGGCGAAGGCGAAACGGTCCTGCGCCTCCCGGGAAATGCCGAACTCGCGGGCGAGCACTTCGGCCGTCTCGCCCATGTTGAGGCCGGAGACCGGGTCGGTCAGGCCGAGCTTCAGCCCCACGACGGGGGCGAAGTCGGCGGGGCGGAAGCGGATGGCCGCGGCCGCCTTTCCGCCCGCTGTTTTCGCCCGCGACAGAGCCGCGAACTTGGCGGCCGCGGCCAAAGAGAAAAAGAGGGGAATGCGGCTCATGTTCTCGGTCCCCCCGACGACGAAGATCTCGCCGCGTCCGGCGGCGAGACGCTCCGCCGCGACGGCGAGGGCCTCCAGTCCGCTGGCGCAGTTGCGATGCACCGTCATGGCGGGGACGCTCTCGGGCAGGCCGGCGCGCAGGGCGACGACGCGGGCGAGGTTCGCGGCGTCGGCGGGCTGGGAGACGCAGCCGAAGATGAGCTCGTCGACGGCGCCGGGGTCGATCCCGCTGCGGGTCAGGAGGGTCTGCACCACCACCCGACCCTGTTCGGTGGCGTCGATGCCGGCGAAGGCGCCTCCCATCCTGAGGAAGGGCGTCCGCACGCCATCGACGATGACCAGCGTTTTGTTGGAACTAAGACGGGCCGGTGTTTTCATGGCTTTGTCAGGGTGATGTGGCTCGGGCTTCTAGGCGGGAGTTGCGGGAGCATCAAGCTGGAAGCTTGATGGGCATCTCAGGCTGGAAGCCCGAGTTACGTATCCGTTCATGGTTCTGTCAGGGTGGAGAGTTCGGGCTTGCCGCCGGGCTTGCCCGCAGCCAGGTCGCGGTGGTCGACGAGCCGCTCCTCCTTCAGGGCGCGACCGACGCCCTGGAGGCCGCGGAGGTGCTCGGCGCTGTGGAACTCGATGCGGTTCGGCGTCATCTCGGTGACGGCGCGGAAGCGCTCCTCGATCTCGCGGGCGAGGGAAGGGCGCGAGACCCGGCCACGCGGGGCGACGTGGACGACGATCTCGTCGCTGCCGAGGGGGTCGTCGTTGCGCTTGCGCAGCTCGATCTGCCAGACGCCGACGCGGTCGATGTTGTCGAGGAGGTTCTCGAGCTCGTTGAAGTTGACGAGGGTGCCCTTGACCTTGCCGATGCGGAGCCGTCTCACGTCGGCGACGCGGGAGATCTCGCCGACGAGCCGGGGCGTCATGCGTCCGCAGGCGGGGCAGGGACCGTGGACGAGCCCGCCGGAGATGCGGTCGCCGGTGCGGTAGCGCAGCACGACGCTGCCGCGGCTGTCGAGGGGGGTGAAGACGATCTCGCCCGGCTCGCCCTCGCCGAGGACGGCGCCGGTCTCGGGGTCGATGACCTCGACGATGCCGAGGTCGGGCGAGAGATGGTAGCCCGGCGCGCCCTCGATGCCGTGGCCGGGGCATTCGGGCCAGGCCATCTTCGCCTCGGTGAAGCCGTAGGTCGCCATCACGTCGATCTGCCCCGCGCCGAGCTCGGCGCAGAGGGCGCGAAGCTTGCGGCGGGTTCCGGGCGGCGCTTTCTCCCCGCCGAGCACGATCTTGCGCAGGTTCGGCGCGGAGAGGCCGCGTTCCACCGCCAGGGAGAGAACGTGGTAGAGGAAGGTCGGCATTCCGATGAGGGCCTCGGGCCGGATCTTGTCGAGGAAGCGGAGATTGCCCTCCGTGCCCATCACCTTCCCCCCGCCGGAGGAGAGGACGAAGGTGCCGTAGCCGAGACCGGCGTGGTGGGCCTGCCAGAAGGCGAGGTGCGGGGCGAAGGGAAAGAGGTTCAGATGCCGGTAGGCGGGGTCGGACCCGCAGATCTCCATCATGCGGCGTCCCGTGACGGAGAGAAGGTCGAGGTCGTGGGCGGTGTAGAGGAAGGGCACCGGCTCGGTGGAGCGACCGGTGGTGCTGGTCATGAGGATGGGCCGGTATTCCCGCTCGAGGCTCGCCTTGGCTGCGGCCGGACCGTGGCGCAGCGCCTTCAGGACCGTCGAGGGACGGCGGCGCAGGACGGCCTCGTCGGGGACGAGGACGAAGTCCCGGGTCCGCGAGCCCGTCTCGGGATCGTCGACGAGGTGGCGCTTCGAGGTGAAAGGGAGCCCGGCGAGGTCCTCGAGCGTGCGGATCCCGCGCGGGTCGATCCCCTCCCTGGCGAAGAGGTCGCGGTAGTGCTTCGAGAAGGGCGCGACGTGGTCGGCGAGGTAGCGCCGCAGCTTGATCCCTTGCAGGTGCCGCATCTCGTCGGCGGAGAGGGCGTCCCAATGTCTCGTCAGGCGGGTCGTCTTCATGTCGCGGCCAGGGCCTCCGGTTCGCGGTTGGTTTCGGCTTCGTGCTTCGGAGCGGGTCCGAGCAAGTTCCGGATCTCGGGCAGGAGCGCTTCCGCGGCGAGCCGTCCCAGCTCGATGTAGGAATGGTAGTTGTTGTAGTCGTGCCAGCGGGGCATGGGGCTGACCGCCCGCACCACGACGTCGGCGTGCGAGGCGCTGCGTTCCACCAGGCGCATCTGCGAGCCCATCGCCGCGCCCCGGAGGATGTCGAGCAGGTTCCCCCGGGCGAAGAGGTTGGCCTTCTGGTTCAGCCAGGCGCAGGGGTTCCGCCACGGCCTGTAGGCTTCCTGCGTGTGCCGGAACCGGCTCGTCTCGCCCGGATGGGGCAGCACGTTCACCGCGACGATCTTGTCCACCAGGCCCGATTCGCGCAGGGAATCGACGGGCAGGGGCTCGGAGACCCCGCCGTCGATGTATTCGACGCCGTCGCGCTCCACCGGGACGACGACCCCGGGAATGGCGAGGCTCGCGAGGACGGCGGTGGCGACCTCGCCCTCGTGAAGGACGGCGCGACCGTAGCCGTTCAGCTCGGTCGCGACGCAGAGGAAGGGCTTGGCGAGCTCGTCGAAGGTCTTCCGGCCGAGCGTGTCCTGGAGGCGGGCGAGGATCTTGCGGCCGCCGACGAACCCCCTGCGGGGAGGGAGGGTCGGATCGACCAGGCTCCAGAGATCGCGGCGGGCCACCACGGTCGCGGCGAGGGCCTCCAGCTCCTTGCCGTTCAGACCCGAGGCCCACATCGCGCCGACGTAGGCGCCCATGCTGGTGCCGGCGACGGCGTCGACCGGAACGCCGTTCTCCTCGAGCACCTGAATGACGCCGATGTGCGCGAGGCCCTTCGCTCCGCCGGAGGAGAGGGCCACCCCGATGCGGGGGCGGGTTCGGGCGCGTTTGGCTTCGCCCCTGGAAAAGGTGGCGAGCGCGCCGGAGAGGAGGGTATGGAAACAGGCAGCCATCTGGTGTCGCTGGGGTGGCGACCGGCTGCCTGTGTCCTTCGGGGGTCCCCGGGGCGCCCGGATCGTGGGCCGGGCCGTCCTCGGTGCGGATGCTGTCGGGATCTCGTCTCTCTTTCTGCGGGGACCCCCGTCGCGATGCGGGCGGCATGTCGCCGGGGGTTGGGTGTTCGTCGGGGTGGGTTTTGAAACTTCCGCGCCCTCCAGGGAGGACGCTCTACGGTTATAGACGAACGACCGCGGAATATGTTCAACTTTTTCCGCCTGAGATGGTTAGGGCGTGTTAGCATAAATTAACGCATCAAAGATGAGGGCGAGATGGATGAAG
>CAYMMC010000185.1:0-6403 GCA_964391125.1 uncultured Akkermansia sp. | reverse complement strand
AGAGTACGAGAAAGTAGACCCAGATCGCCTCGATTATCAAAATCAGTAGTTCCTTGGTCATGCGGCCGACATCTGCTTCCGGTGCGCGGTCACGGACGATCGGCCCTGCTGCGGAAAATTCCCAACAAATCCGCAGGACCTCGCGCGATGGATCGACCGTCGTCCCATCCTCGGACTCCGCCAGCACGAACTGCGGAGGGGGCGAGCGACTGCCAGGGGAGGCGCGGGGCCCGCTTCCCGCCTTCAGATCTCCACCGCGAAACGGTCCCCCGCCTTCACCGACTGGACGAAGGCGGTCATCAGCCGGACGACGTGCTCGACGTCGCCGAAGTCGGCCATCTCCACGATGCTGTGCATGTAGCGCAGGGGCAGCGAGACCAGAGCGCAGGGAATGCCGCCGCGCACGGTGAAGATCGAGTCGGTGTCGGTGCCGGTGTAGCGCGAGGAGGCCTCGTGCTGGATCGGAATCCCGCGCTCCGCCGCCAGATCCATGAGCCGGCGCACCATCGCCGGATGGTTGGCGGTGCCGTGGGTCAGCGAGGGTCCGCCGCCGAGGACGACCTTGCCGTGCTGGGGATGCTTGATGTCGGGGCTGTCGGTGGCGTGGGTCACGTCGAGGACGAGGCAGAGGTCCGGCTTGAGATGGTAGGCGGCCATGGTGGCCCCGTGGCCGCCGATCTCCTCCTGCACCGCGTTGAGGGCGAGACAGGTCGCCGCGGGTCGCGCATCCGTCTCGGCGAGGCGGCGGACCACCTCGGAGACGATGAAGCCCCCGATGCGGTTGTCGAGGGCCCGGCCCACGATGCGGTTCTTCCCGAAGGGCACGGCCCCGTCGGCATAGACGGCGGGATGCCCCACGCGGATCCCCATCTCGGCCACTTCGGCGGCGCTGGAGGCCCCCACGTCGACGAAGAGCTCGTGTACTTCCGGAGCCTTCTCGCCGTCCTTGCGGTCGCGGATGTGGATGGCGGTGTTGCCGACGATGCCAAGGACCTCGCCCCGGTCGCCGAAGACGGTGAGCCGCCGGCCCCGCGCGTTGGCCCAGTCCGATCCGCCGATGCGGTCGACCCGGAGGAAGCCGTCGTCGGCGATGTATTTCACGATGAAGCCGATCTCGTCGGCGTGGGCTTCGATCATGACGCGCGGCGCCTCGGGATCGGAGCCCTTCACCGTGGCCCAGGCGTTGCCGTAGGCGTCGCTCTCGACCGAATCGGCGAATTCGCGGCAGCGCTTCGCCCAGACCCGCTGCCCCCGGACTTCGAAGCCGGTCGGGCTGGGGGTGTTCAGCAGTTCGTAGAGGAAGTCGGTGGCGGAGGGGGCAACGCTCATGGGGGAAGTCGGGAGGGAAGGGGGGGATGCAGTCGGGGACCATTGCGCCTGGCGTCCGTCCCCGCAAGATTTCCGAGGAGGAATTTTCAAGATGCCATCGTCCCGAATGGACGGCCGCGGCGGCTCTGCGATCTTGGAGCGCCGACGCCGGCCTCTTCGGGAGTTTCCGGCAAGCTTCGATCCAGGGCCCGGCCCCAAGTCGAGTGGTTTCGGGACCGGCGGACGCGGCGCTTTCAGCGGACCGGCTCCGCGGCGGATTTCGCGGGTTCGGGCGCAGGCTCGGGATACTCGAACGTCCGATGCTCGAAATTGCGGATCAGGGTGCGCTCCGGGGTGCGCTGAAGGACGTAGTCCGGATTGATCGGCACCTTGCCGCCGCCGCCGGGCGCGTCGATGACGTACTGGGGCACGGCGTAGCCGGTGGTGTGCCCGCGCAGGCCCTCGATCAGCTCGATGCCCCGTTGGACCGGCACCTCCAGATGGGAGGATCCCTGGATGAGGTCGAGCTGGTAGAGGTAGTAGGGCCGCACCCGGCACATCAGCAGCTTGTGGACCAGGGTCTTCATGGTGGCGAGGTCGTCGTTGACGCCCTTGAGGAGGACGCTCTGGTTGCCGAGGGGGATGCCGGCGTCGGCGAGGCGCTCGAGGGCCTCCTTCACCTCCAAGGTGAGCTCGCGCGGGTGGTTCACGTGGACGCTCATGAAGAGCGGGTGGAACTTCCGCAGCATGGCGCAGAGCTGCGGGGTGATGCGCTGGGGGAGGAAGATGGGGACGCGCGAGCCGATGCGGAGGAATTCGATGTGGGGGATGCGGCGGAGCCGCTCGAGGATCCGTTCGAGCTTCGCGTCGGAAAAAAGGAGGGGGTCGCCGCCGGACAGGAGCACGTCGCGGACTTCGTCGTGTTCCTCGAGGTAGCGGAAGGCGGCCTCGAAGTCCGTCTCCAGCTCCTGCTCGCCGGCCCCGCTGACGACGCGGCTGCGGGTGCAGTAGCGGCAGTAGGAGGCGCAGCGGTCGGTGACGAGGAAGAGGACGCGGTCGGGGTAGCGGTGGACGAGGCCGGGCACGGGCATGTGCGAATCCTCGCCGCAGGGGTCGGCCATCTCGTAGGGCGAAACGAGGGTCTCCTCGACGCGGGGCACGACCTGGCGGCGGATCGGGCAATCGGGATCGTCCCGGTCGATGAGGTTGAAGAAATGGGGCGTGATCGCCATCGCCAGCTTCGTTCCGGAGAGGATGACTCCGTTGCGCTCCTCTTCGCTGAGGACGAGGCGCTCCTCGAGCTGCCGCAGCGAGGTGATTCGGTTCTTGAGTTGCCAGAGGTGGCTGTTCCAGTCCTCCGGCGGAACGTCACGGTCGGCCCAATAGCCGGGAGCGTGACTGCGGAAGGCCTTATCCAGGTCGGATTCGCGGGAATGGTGCATGGATGGTGGGCGGGAGCCGCCTCATCGGAGGGTGCCGACCGATGGGACGGCGGCGGAATCCGATCCTTACTTGCGGAGCAAGAATAACGAGGGCGGGGGGAAATGTCAACGCGGGCATTTTTCTCACAAAAGGCGTGATTATCTGGCGGCAGTCGCTGAATATGGGGAGCGCCGGGCTGAATCGATGCGCCCTCCGCCCCTCTTGACCGGACCGCCTCCGCCGCTATGCTCTGAATCCCCGATCCCCCGACCGCCGTGAGCGCCTCACTCAAACTCCTCCGCCGCCTTTCCAAGCCGCACTGGTTCGACATCCTCGAGCTGGTCAAGTGCTCTCCGGGCGGCTTGTCCGTCGGCGATCTGGCCGAGGCTCTCGGGATGAGCTACATGGGGGTGAAGAAGCACTGCCTCGCGATGCAGAAGTTGGGCTGGCTGGAGACCTGGCGGAACCCGAAGGCCGTGGGCAGGCCGGAGAAGCTCTATCGGCCGACCGAAAGAGCCGCGCCGCTTTTTCCGGGGATCGGCGACGAGGTTTGCCTCGCCATCCTGGAGGTGGCCGGACAACTGGAGACGAACGCGGCCGAGAAGCTGCTGTTGGCCTTCTTCCGCAGCCGGACGGAGACGCTGGGGGCGGCCGTCAAGGGCGATTCGGTGCAGGAGCGGGCCGAGGCGCTGGCGAAGGCGAGGAGCGCGGCAGGCCACTACTCGAGCTGCGAATGGTCGGAGGACGAAGGACTGCGCATCGAGGAGTGGCACCATCCCCTGCAGCCGCTCTTCGACCGCTACCCCACTCTGGAGAGGATGGAGACGCAGATGTTCGAGCGCCTCCTCGGCGCCCGGGTCGAGCGCTCGGTCTCGCGCACCGGCGCTTTGGCGAGATACCGGTTTGACATCCTGCCGCGCTAGTGTCGATTGCCCGGCGATGGGAAAATACGCCGACGAAAACGTGCTGGTGGTCTCGCGGGAGCTGTTCGACCGGCTGGGCGCCTTCGAGGGGATCACCTTCGAGACGGAGCGCTACTTGCCATACTTGCTTGATCCCGCAAACAATTATTTCCTCCGCCGCGACCTGGCCGAGGACGACCCTTCGCACAAGCAGATCATCCCCTACGCCATTTTCCGCCACGGCGACCGCTATTTGCACTATGTCAGGGGAGGGGGGGGCGGGGAGACGCGACTCGTGTCGAAGGGCTCGATCGGCATCGGAGGGCATATCAACGACGACGACCTCGCTGCCTCGTCGCTCGACAAGGACACCTATGCCACCGGAGTCGAGCGCGAGATCGGCGAGGAGCTGCATCTCTCCGGCGGCCATTCGCAGCGGATCCTCGGATTGATCAACGACGACTCCAACGAGGTCGGCCGGGTGCATCTCGGGGTCGTGCATCTCTTCACCCTGGAGAACGACGAGGTGTCCGCGGCGGAGGACAATATCGAGGAGCTCCGCTTCCTCACCTTGGAGGAGCTGTCGCGGCGACGCGAGTCGTTGGAGACCTGGTCGCGCATCTGCCTCGATGGACTGCTTCAACGCCCCGAGGGCGAGTGAAGGAGGCGGGAGAGGCCGTAGCCCAGACCGATGCCGTAGCAGAGCCCCCAGGAGAAGCGGGCCAGCGTCGTGGTCGAGGCTGCTCCCAAAGGAAGATCGACGGCGAAGGCCCCGCGCCCCTGCAACGCCTGGTAGGCGAAGCCGCCGGCATAGTAGCCGAGCGTGTGCCAGAGGAAGACCGAAGCGGTGGCGGCGAGGAGGGCGCTTCCCGCTGCGGGGCCGCCCTTCGCCTTCAGGACCGAGGTCAAGGCGAGCAAGCCGACAAAGGAGCCGAGCGTCTCGCCGAAGGAATTGCGGAAGGTGAACCAGGCGGCCGACCACGCCACCGCGTAGAGCGAGAAGCCGATGGCGAAGCGGATGCAGAGTCCGGCGGCCCGGCGACCGGAGAGCCGGGCGGCAGGGAGCAGGGCGAGCCCGCCGCCGACGAGGAAGACCAGGGCGCAGAGGGCGTACATCCGAGCCTCCGAACGATGCCATTCGGAACCGAGCGCCCAGACCGCGAAGGAAAGCAGCGCCACGCAGGAGAAGAGCAGGACGGAAATTAAAAGTTGCATTTCGAGTGAAGCTTTGGATGAAAGGGAGGCGCTCGAACTAGGAAGCGGAATCGTGGCCGATTAAATAGTTGTCAAATTTCTTTACATTTCCGATGGGATACGTAGCTTCGCTGTTGTTGGGGGAACAAATCAACAAATAACAACACCCACATGTCTACGAATACGCCTACGAAAACGTCCACGCGAACACGATACACTCAGGAGCAGAAGGACGAAGTCATCGCCTTCATCCAGCAGTACAACGAAGAGAACGGTCGTGGCGGCCAGTCGGCGGCCGTCAAAAAGTGGAATCTCAATCCGGTGACGGTGAAGTCCTGGCTCGAAAAGGCCGGCGTCGCGACGCCCGGGCGCGGTGGCCGGAAGAAGGTCCGGCCCGGTCGCCCCGGACGCCCCTCGAAGAAGGCCGCTCGCAAGGCTGCGGGCAGCTCCGCCAGGACGTCGGCCGCCGCGCCTGTCGCGTCCGCCGTGGACGATCTTCAGGGGATTCTCAACCGCATGGTCGCCATCCGCGGGCAGATCGCCTCTCTCGAGAGCGAGTTCGCCCAGCTGAAGGACAGCCTTTGACTCCTCGCCCGAGCCGATTCGAAAAGCCGCGACGGGTCCGCCCGCCGCGGCTTTTTTGTTCTTCGCCAAGAATGCCCTGTCCGCCATGGTTTCCTTCGCTCTGCGAATTCCCGCCGTCCTTGGCATTGCCGTGATGGCGTCGTCGCCCATCGGGTTGGAATCGGCCGAGGCCTGGCTCGTCGCGGATCATGCGAGCGGCCGGGTGCTGGAAGCGAGGGGCGAGGACGTGCCGCGCCAGGTGGCCAGTCTCGTCAAGATCGCCTCCGTCCTCGTCGCGCTGGAATGGATCGAGGCGGAGGGCATCGATGCGTCGGCCCGCGCCGTCGCCGTTCCCTCCGCGGCGCTGCGCGGAGGGGCGAATCCGCTGGCGCTTCGCGAGGGCGACGAAGTGTCGGTCGAGACGGCTTTGTACGCCGCGATGATGGCATCCGACAACGTCTCCGTCCATGCGATGGCGGAGGCCTTCGGACGGGAGATGGATGCGGCGGCGGAAAGCGGGGCGGCCGTCTTCGTCGCCCGCATGAACGCCCTCGCCACGCGCCTCGGAATGGAGCGGACGCGCTTCGTCAATCCGCACGGGCTGGACGAGGGGACGGATTTCGGGGTCTCCACCGCCGCGGACATCGCGAGGCTGGCGATCCACGCCTGCGACCGTCCCGACTTCCTTCGCTACGCATCGGAAAAGGAAAGGACGGTCTCCTTCCGGCGAGGGGGGCGGCGGGTCGAGGCCCGCCTCGTCAACACCAACGAGCTCGTCGGCTCCCGCGGCATCGACGGCGCCAAGACGGGGACGACGCGCCGGGCCGGCCCCTGCCTCGTCGCCACGGCGGTCCGCGACCTCGGGACCGCAGGCGCGGCGGCGGAGAGGAGGCTCGTCGCCGTGGTGCTGGATTCGCCGGAGCGCTTCCGCGAAACGGTGCTGCTGCTCGACCGCGGCGCGCCGGCCTGCGCGGCGTGTCTGGCTGCACTAGGGGGCGGAGTCGCTTCCAAAC
>CAYMMC010000184.1:0-6407 GCA_964391125.1 uncultured Akkermansia sp. | reverse complement strand
GAGGGTCCCGGCAAGGGCAAGAAGATCGTCTTCATGGCGGGGGACGAGGAATACCGGTCCGAGGAGGCCCTGCCCATGCTCGCGAAGATCCTCAGCAAGCGCTACGGATTCGACTCGACGGTGCTCTTCTCCACCGATCCGGAGAAGGGCTACATCGATCCGAACCAGCAGAAGAACCTCCCCGGCACCGAAGCTCTCGCCGACGCGGACCTGCTGGTGATCTTCACCCGCTTCCGCGACCTGCCGCCGGAGCAGACCGCGCCGATCACCGCCTATCTCAACGCGGGCAAGCCGGTCATCGGCCTGCGCACCGCCACCCACGCCTTCGCCGGCGCGATGGAGGACGGGGGCTGGACCTATGGCGACTGGAAGGAGGGCGGCTTCGGCCTGAAGATCCTCGGCGAGACCTGGGTCGCCCACCAAGGCGCCCACAAGAAGGAGGGCGCCCGCGGCGTCCTCGAAGACGCGAACGCCTCGCATCCCGTCCTGCGCGGAGTGGAGGACGTCTTCGCCGCCTCCGACGTCTACGCGGTGAAGAACCTGGCCGACGATGCCACGGTCCTGATGCGCGGCGTCGTCACCGAAACCCTCGACCCCTCGTCGAAGGCGGTCGCCGGAGAAAAGAACGATCCCCCCCAGGCCTTCGCCTGGCTGCGCGAATACACCGCGCCGAACGCCGCCGCGAAGGGGCGGGCCTTCTGCACCACCGCAGGCGCCGCGGTCGACTTGGTCAGCGAGGACCTGCGCCGCCTCGTCGTGAACGCGGCCCTGCACCTCGTCGGCCTGGAGGTGCCGGAGAAGGCGGACGTCTCCTACGTCGACCCCTACTACCCCAGCTTCTACGGATTCATCCGCGACGAGACCTTCTGGCCCGGACGCAATCTGAAGCCCTCCGACTTCGGCCTCGGCAAGGCCCCCGCCGCCGTCGATCCCCCCGGCTCGCCGGAGTGGCCCTTCCGGAAGACCGCTCCGAAAGGGTGAGGTCCGCTCCCCGACCCGGCCCCGTGTCCGGTTCGCCCGTCTTCCGTCATCGCGACGGCGGACTCAGTCCGCCGCCGGCGCCGCCTCGGGATCCTCCGGGCGTTCGATCCGGGCGATCCACTCGATGCCGACCTCCTTTCCCTCCGGATCCCTGACGAGCCGGATCTGGCAGAGGCAGGAACGCGCCGCGCCGTCGGCATCCTCGAACTCCACCGTCTGGTCGCGGAGGCGCTCCTGCTTCCCCAGCAGTTCGTGGAGTCGGTCGAACTCCTTGGGCTTCCGGAGAAAATTGGCGAGCCCGAGCCTCGCGACGACGGGCCGCGAGCCGACCCCGAGGAGCTCGACACCGGCCTCGTTCAGGAACTGGATCCTGCCGTCGGCCTGCGTCAGAAAATAGGCGTCCTCCATCGACTCGAACAGATGGCGAAAACGCTCCTCGCTGCGCCGGAGCGACTCCTCGGCGGCGCGCCGCATCTCCAGCTCCCGACCGAGCCGCCGATTCCACGCCACCACGAGCCCGATCACCGCCGCCGCGGCGATTCCGACGAGCATTCCCGCCAGGGCGACCTGCCTCCAGCTCCAGAACCGCGACATCTCCAGCGGGATCCAGCGGTCGTAGATCTCGAGGCGCTCCTGCGGGGTGATCGAGGCGATGCCCTTGTCCAAGATGGATTTCAGCTCGGGCAATTCCTGGCGCACGCCGATGGTAGGATCGAAGCGATGGTCCGTGGGGCCCGCGATCTTGAGGTTCGACAGGCCGTGAAGGCGGATCAGATGCGCCGCCACGCCCAGATTTTCGAGAACGGCGTCCGCCCTTCCTTCGGAAACCCGTCGCAGGGCCTCGAGCGAAGTCGCCGTGGGAAGGAGCTCGATGGAGGGATGGTTGCGTTGGACGAAGACCGTGGGCGCGTAGCCGAGCGGTCCGGCGATGACCAGGCCGGCCCGCTCCACGCGCTCGAGGGAGGTGTAGAAAGGGCCGTCCTCCCGCATGATCATGGCGACGGGGAAGGGCGCGTAGGGCGCCGTGTAGCGGAGCCCGAGGGGACGCTCGTGCAGGTCCGCCACGCCGGTGACGAAGTCGATCTCGCCGGTCGAGAGCTTCGCCAGAGTTTCCTCCCAGCTCTCCGTCGGCAGATACTCGAAGCGGACGCCGAGGCGCGCCTCCAGAAAGGCCACCAAGTTCCGGTCGATCCCCTCCAGCTCCCCGTCGCGGCGCATCGAGAAGGGCGGCCACGAAGGATCCGCTCCGAAGCGGATCACGGAACGGCGACCGAGCCATTGGCGCTCCGACGGGGAGAGCTGGAGGTCGGCGGCGGGCGAACTGGACGCGAGCCACGCGAGGACGAGCCACAGGCCAATCTGCGGCGTCATCCCACGGCCCGCCCCGCGAACGGAGCGGAGGCTCCCGGCGAAGGTCATCGGCGTATCTCGAAACGAGGCTAGCACCCCGAGGGGTTCCGGTAAAGCCTCCCGGTCGCCTGGCGCGTATGCGCCACCGCATCCGTTCGCCGGCCGCTTCGGCATGGTGCGTCTGCGTTCGGGAGCGCCGCCGAAACGATGTCGGAGCCTCCTTCCGCAGGGCGGGCTCAGCCGAAGAATCGGGCCACCTTGGCCATCGCGCGGAGGAAGGCCTCCACGTCCTCCTCGTTGTTGTAGAAGGCGAAGGAGGCCCTCGCCGTCGCCGGGACCTTGAGATAGTCCATCAGCGGCTGGGCGCAGTGGTGGCCGACGCGGATGGCGACGCCCTCGGTGTCGAGGATGGTTCCGACGTCGTGGGGATGGGCCGCGGCGTAGTGGTAGGAGACGATCGCGGCCTTGCCCGGCGCGGTTCCGAAGAGGCGGATTCCCTCCATCTTCCCCAGCTCCTCGGCGACGCGGGCGGCGAGGGCCTCCTCGTGGGCGGCGGCGGCGGCGCGGTCGATCCCTTCCAGATAGCGGAAGGCCTCGGCCAGGCCGATCGCCCCGGAGATGTTCGGCGTGCCCGCCTCGAAGCGTTCCGGAGAGCGACGGAAGGTGGTTCCTTCGACCGAGACCCGCTCGATCATGTCGCCGCCGGTCTGGTAGGGCGGCATCCCGTCGAGGAGCCGGCGCGGTCCGCAGAGGACGCCGACGCCGTCGGGAGCGAAGACCTTGTGCCCGGAGAAGGCGTAGAAATCCCCTCCGGCGGCCCCCAGGTCGACGGCCCCGTGGGGCAGGGCCTGGGCGCCGTCGACGAGGACCGTCGCCCCGCGCTCCTTGGCGAAGGCGCTCATCTCGGCGACGGGATTGACCGTGCCGAGGACGTTGGAGACGTGGGCGAAGGCGGCCACGCGGGTGCGGGAGCCGAAGAGCGACTTCCATTCCTCGAGATCGAGTTCGCCGTTGTCGCGGAGCCCGGCGAAGCGCAGGACCGCCCCGCTCCGCTCCGCGAGCACCTGCCAAGGCACGAAGTTGGCGTGGTGCTCCATCACCGTGAGCAGGATCTCGTCGCCCTCGCGAATGCCGGGGGCGAGTCCGTGGGCGACCAGGTTGATCGCCTCGGTGGTGCCGCGGACGAAGACGAGCTCGTGCGTCTCGGGGACGCGCAGGCATTGCTTGAGGTAGGCGCGGGCGCCGTCGTAGGCGTCGGTGGCCTCGCGGCTGAGGTAGTGGACCCCCCGATGGATGTTCGCGTTCTCGTGCGAGAAGAAGCGCGAAAGCGCCTCGACGACCCGGCGCGGCTTCTGCGTGGTGGCGCCGTTGTCCAGATAGACCAGAGGCTTCCCGCCGATCTCGCGGGAGAGGATGGGGAAGTCGGCGCGGACCGCCGCGGCATCGAAGGTGGGCATTTCCCAAGAGGATACGCCGGAAACGCGGCGGAGCAACGCGGGGAGATGCCGCCGCCCGCATTCGCTTTGCGAAATGCGGCTTCGCGGAGCGAAGGCCGAGGTCGCTTCCCCGAGCGGGGCGAATCGCCTCTCAGCGGACCTTGCGGATCTTGTAGACCACCGAGTGGATCACGAGATCCGTTCCCGTGTCGTTCCGGGCGAAGAAGTTCAGGTTTCCGCGGAGAGCGTTGCCCTGACGCCGGTAGATCTCCGCGTTGTGGGTGATGTCAATCCCCCTCCGTTTGAAGGATCGATTGTATTCGTTGACCCCCTGCTTGGTGTGGTTGAAGGGGATGGTGCTGGCCTTGGGGACTTTCAGCTTCCCTTGGGCGCGCACCCGCAGGGTAATCGTCTGGTTCTTTCTGAATTTCGGAAGGCTGCCGGGCACGGGACTGGCGACCTCGCCGGTGGCGTTGGTCCACTTCGTGGAATCCACCTTGGTCACCTTCATCTTGAAGGTCTGTCCAGGCTTGAAGCCGCCGACGGCCTGGGCCTCGACGGCGGGAGCATGGAGAAGGAGGGCGGAAACGACAAGGATCGATGCTAGGGATTTCATTCTGGGTAGCGGGGTTCGAACGGCTTCGTCATGGCGGTGGATCTGCCTTGGAGGGCAGAAGCGGATGGCGGAGAAAAGCACGCCCCCCGACCGGGGCAAGGTCCGCGATCATGCGCAACGCCCCCCGGCTGCGCTCCGTCCCGCATCCCCCTCTTGCAATCGCACCGTTCTCGCGCTCCTTGCCCCCTCGCTTCCGCACGATGTCCCGCCCGCTCGCCCTCGCCGTCTACGCGCTGACCGCGGCCTTCTTCGCGTGCTTCTTCGCCTATCCGGTCTGGCACACGGCGCGGGAGGCCCTGGTGACTCCCGAGGGGGGGCTCACCTTTGCCTACTTCGCGGAACTCTTCCGCAATCCGATCTATCTCGAAGGGCTGGCGAACTCCTTCTGGATGGGGCTCTTCTCCACGGTCCTCGCGCTCCTCGTCGCCCTGCCGCTCGCGCTCGTCCACCGCGCCTGGCTGTTCCCCGGACGGGATCTGCTCAACGTCCTCGTCCTCGTGCCCCTGATCCTTCCGCCCTTCGTCGGGGCGCTCGGAATCCGGCAGCTCCTCGGGCAGGCGGGGGTGCTGAACACCCTGCTGATCCAGCTCGGGTGGATGGACCCGGCCGAGCCCTTCGACTGGCTCGGGGAAGGGCGGCTCGCCGGCATCGTCCTGATGAACGCGCTGCATCTCTATCCCATCGCCTACCTCAATCTCTCCGCCGCCCTCGCCAATCTCGATCCGGCGCTGGAGGAGGCGGCGGAGAACCTCGGCTGCCACGGCCTGCGCCGCTTCGTGCGGGTGACACTGCCGCTCATAGCTCCGGGAGTCTTCGCAGGCGGCACCATAGTCTTCATCTGGGCCTTCACCGAACTGGGGGTGCCGCTCGTCTTCGACTTCGACCGGGTCGCCTCGGTGCAGATCTTCGAGGGGATCAAGGACCTCAGCGGGAATCCCTTTCCCTACGCGCTCGTCGTGGTCGTGCTCGCGGCCACCGCGTTGCTCTACCTCGCGGGGAAATGGCTTTTCGGGAGGGACGCGCTCGCCGGCGGGGGACGGGCCTCGACGGGACGCGCCCCGCTCGTCGCCTCGCCGGGGAGGTCCGCCCTCGCCATCGGGCTCTTCGCCGGCAGCACCCTCCTCGCGACCCTGCCCCACGCGGGGGTCGTCCTCCTCTCCCTCTCGGACGACTGGTACGGCACCCTCGTCCCCAGCGCCCTGACCGGGCAGCACTACCTCGACGCCCTCGGTCATCCCCTGACCCTCTCCTCGATCGGAAACTCGCTGAAATACGCCTCGCTGGCCACCTTGCTCGACCTCGTTCTCGGCATCGGAGTGGCCTACGTCGTCGTCCGCACCAGACTGCCCGGACGGAGCCTCCTCGACGCCATGGCGATGCTGCCCCTGGCGGTGCCGGGACTGGTCCTCGCCTTCGGCTATCTCTCCATGACCCGAGAAGGCCAGCCCTTCGCCTTCCTCGTCCAGGACGGAGACCCCTTGGCGATCCTCGTGATCGCCTACGCGATGCGCCGGCTGCCCTACGTGGTGCGGTCCGCGGCGGCGGGCTTCCAGCAGACCAGCGTCAGCTTGGAGGAGGCGGCGCAGAATCTGGGCTGCCCGCCCCTGCGAACTCTGCGCCGCATCACCCTGCCGCTGATCTCGGCGAATCTCGTCGCCGGCGGGCTGCTCGCCTTCTCCTTCGCCATGCTGGAGGTCTCCGATTCGCTCGTCCTCGCGGAGCAGCAGCAGCATTTCCCGATCACCAAGGCGATCTACGCCCTCGTCACTTCGCTTGGCGCCGGACCGAGCCTCGCCTCGGCTCTCGGAGTCTGGGCGATGGCCTTCCTCGCGGTGGCCCTCGCCGGCGCGGGACTGATCCTCGGAAAACGGCTGGGCGCCCTGTTCCGGGTGTGAACGTCGCGCCCCGAAGCCGGCGCTCGGCACGGGTGAAAACAGGGGGGGGTGGATTTTAATGTGGACAAGTATTATAATTTAGAGAAGTTTGATCTTCCGTTCTTGGTCATGAAGCGCCACTTTCCTTAC
>CAYMMC010000183.1:0-6409 GCA_964391125.1 uncultured Akkermansia sp. | reverse complement strand
GGTGGGCTCCCCCTACGAGTTCCTCGTGACCGACGTCTGGCAGCTCACGGATGCCGGCGAGGCAAGCGAAGCGCCGGCCAAGCGCGAGCTCGGCATCGTGATGCACGAGACGCTGTTGCGGTTCCACCGCGAGGTGCCCGAGCCGCTCCGGATCTACGCGCTGGGCGGCGACCTCTCCGGCCTGACCCTCTTCAGCCCGAAACCGTCGCGCATCCACGCCTCGCGGGACATCGCCGACGTCTCCCTCTACCTCCAGAACCTCTCCGGCTCGGACACCACCGCCGTCTCCGCCGGACGCGACATCGTCCCCTACAACGCCGCCAGCCCGCTTCGCACCGCGGCTCTCTCCGCCGACAGCGCCCCTGCCGCAGGCCAGCCCCGGCTGCCGGGCGACATCCACCTCGGCGGCCCCGGCACCCTCCAGGTCCTCGCCGGGCGCCACCTCGACCTCGGCGTCGGTCCGGTCGGCGCCGACGGCAGCGGCAGCGGCATCCTCACCATCGGCAACACGCGGAACCCCTTCCTGCCCTTCGCCGGAGCGGACCTCGTCGCCGGCGCCGGGCTGGGGCCGGCCACGAGCCTCGCGGACAGCCGGGTCGCCATCGACGCCTTCGTCGCGAAGCACGTCAGAACGCCCGAGGGGCTCGCCCGGCTCGCCGAGCTCGGCGTGCGCGACTTCGACTCCCTCGGCGAGGAGGAGCAGGCCCGCGTCGCCCTCGAGGTCCTCTATCTCGCCCTCCGCGACGCCGGCCGCGACTTCAACGATCCCGACAGCGAGGGCTTCGGCAACTACGACGGAGGCTTCGCCGCGATCGCCTCGCTCTTCGGCGGCGGGCGCTACGCCGGGGACATCCTCACCCGCTCCCGCAACGTCCGGACGCAGAACGGCGGCGACATCTCCCTCTTCGCCCCCGGCGGCAGCCTGACCCTCGCCAACACGACCCTCGGCAATCCGCTCGTGCCCCCCGGCATCGTCACGGAGTCGGGCGGAAACGTGTCCATCTTCGCCCACGGCAGCGTCGACATCGGCGTCGGCCGCATCTTCACCCTCCGCGGCGGCGACATGGTCATCTGGTCCTCCACCGGCGACATCGCCGCCGGGGTCGCCTCGAAGACCGTGCAGTCGGCGCCGCCCACCCGGGTCCTCATCGATCCGCAGAGCGCCGCCGTCGAGACCGACCTGGCCGGCCTCTCCACCGGAGGCGGCATCGGCGTGCTCGCCACCGTCGCCGGGGTGAAGCCCGGAAACGTCGACCTCATCGCCCCCGCCGGCGTCATCGACGCGGGCGACGCCGGCATCCGCGTGACCGGGAACATCAACCTCGCCGCGACCCAGGTGCTGAACGCCTCGAACATCGCCGTGGGCGGGGCTTCCTCCGGCGCTCCCGCCGCCCCGGCCGTCAGCTCGCCCAGCGTCGGGGGGCTCACCGCCGGCGCCTCCACCGCCGCAGCCGCCAGCAGCGCCGCGATGGACGCCGCCAGCACGGCCCGCGAGCAGGCCACCGCCGAGGAGGGCACGGTCGAAGACCTCGCCCCCTCCATCATCAGCGTGGAAGTGCTGGGCTATGGAGGAGGAGCGGAGGAAGAGGAGGAGGAGGAGAGCCGGTAGACAAGGCCCTTGGCCTCGGTCGAACACCATTGTTTTTGAGGAAACAATGCGGTCGGGCGCACCCCTTGCCCCTGAGACAGCATGCGAGGCGCGAGCATTCCTGGCTGGACATCGGCGCAGCGCTGGATCAAAAATGCAGCATGAGCTTTCACCCCCCCCACGAAGCGAGCCCGCTCGCCTCGCCTCCTCTCGCCCACGCCGCCGCGATCCTCGTCGTCGACGAGGATCCCGCGTTCCAACTGGGCTTGAAGACCTTTCTTCGGGAGTACGTCGGGTTCGGGAAAGTCCTCACTGCCCGGAGCGGGGAGGAGGCGATCGGCCTCATCCGAACGGAGCCGTCGATCGAGGTCGTCACCCTCGATTACCGGATGCCCGACATGAACGGGCTCGAAGTTCTCGACGCCCTTCGGTCCCAAGCCACCCAGCCCCTCGCAGTCATGATGATCACCGGGCACGCCTCCGAGGAGCTGGAGGCCGGGTTCCGCGCCCGCGGCACCGACCTGGTGCTGACGACCCATTTCCTGACGAAGCCGGTTCGCTTCGAAAAGCTCGAATCGGTCGTCCTTGCCGCCCATGAGGAAGTGCTCGCCGCGCAGCGACGCCTCCGCGAAGCCCCGTCGGCGGCGCCGGACTTCGACGCCACGACCGAATCCGCCTCCTTCGCCGAGCTCGCGCAGGGGATCGACCGCCAGGCGGGGCGTATCGCCGAGCTCGAGCGCGAAGTGAAGGCGCAGCGGGGGAAGTGGCGCAGCGACTTCTGGAAGCTGGCCTTCGTCCTGCTCCTCCTCTGGCTGGCGGGGCAGTTCGGATTGCTCGACCGGGCCGGTCCCTGGTGGAGCGGAACGAAGGAGTCGATCCGCGAGCACGTCGAATCGTGGATCGAAGGGCTCGCTCCCGCCGATCCCGAACCCGCCGCGCCGGATCCGCAGCCCGCCCTCGCCCCCGCCCCGCCGGAAGAGCGCGGCGAGCCGCTTTGAGGCGCTCGGACGGAACGGTCTCCCGCATTTTCCATCGCGGACCCCCGATCAGGCGCCGGAGCGGGATCGGCGCACGATGCCGGGCGATTCCGCCAATCGTCCACGCATCCCGAATCCGCCCTTCCGCCCGCCCGGGAAAGATCGAACGCTCGCCGCGCAGGGCGCTCCGAAAGCGGTTGACTCGCTCGGACAATCCGGCCGATCCTACCCCGATGAAGCGACGTTTCCCCTCCCTGCTCGCCCTGCCCTTTTTTCTCTCCCCGCCCATCCAGGCCGGCCCGGTCGAGGAACGGGTCCGGACCGTGACCGACATGCCGGGACTGGTCGCCTTCTGGGATTTCGTGAAACGGGAGCCAGACGGAGCGAAGCGCTTCCTCGCCCACGTGCCCGATGGCGCCGCCGACGAGTATCCCCTCGATGCGAGCAACTACGTGAAGGAATACTGGGACCAGGGCCGGGAGGCCAGCTACGACGACTTCCCCCTGCTGGGACGCGGGCCCTTCGGCGAGGCCATTCTGATCCGGAAGGAGGAGGACGAGACCTTCCGCCCCTTCCTGCAGGTGCCCAGGGAGCGGCTCAACGACACGCCCCTCGACAACAAGGGCCCCCGCCGGGCGCTCACCGTGGTGGCCTGGGCGATCCGCCAGAGCGGCGGGCACGCCCTCGCCGGGATCTGGCACGAGGGCACCGACCTGAAGAAGGACGAGACCGTCGGCATCAAGAAGGTCCAGCCTGGACAGCGGCAATACGGCCTCTTCGCGGGCAACAACATCTCCGGAACGGCCTGCGCCCACGTTTCCGAAAACGGGGGCGGGACCTTTCTCAATCTCTACGCGATGCACAAGAGCAACTCGGTCGACATCGCGCCCGCAGTGCCCGCCGACTCCCCCGCCGGGATTCTCGACGCCTCCTGGCAGTGCTTCGCCATGACCTTCGACCACGAGACCGAGCAGCTCGTCGCCTGGCTCAACGGCCGTTCCGGCGACCGCTGGTTCGACCAGCCCAAGGAGAACCGCTCCCTCTCCACCGCCTACAACGCCTGGAGGCAAGGCCACCTCCGTCGCGAACCCGGCCTGCAGGAGGGCGAGGACCCCGACTTCCCCGCGGACCAGTTCTACAATCCGCCGGAGGACGAACCCGTCTCCGTCGAAGTCCTCGGCGAGAGCGAGGGCGAAAAGGTCGAGCTGCGCGAATACGGCTACACCCGCGTCCTGACGACCCTGCGAAAAGACGGCGAGGGCCGCTGGCAGGTGGCCGGGCGGGATCTGGTCGGGCTGCGCCTCAATCCCTGGTGGTACCCGCACGACCTCTACGCCCCCGACAAGGACAGCGGCGGCCCCTTTTCCATCGGTCGCGTCATCCATAGCGCCCGCACCGTCGGATTCACCGGCTGGATCGGCGGCGTGGCGGTGTTCGACCGCGCCCTGAGCGCCGACGAGCTGGAAACGCTGGCGGCCCTCGACGACAAACCGCTGCAGGCGCCCTGAAGCGAGCGGCCATCCCCCCTCCCATGCCCGACCATCCCGAAACCGGCCTCTACCGCGGCGACGCGGCCGCCCTGCTCGCCGCCTTCGAACGCAGCGGGCTCGACACACCCTGCTACGTCCTCGACCAGACCCTCTTCCGCCGCAACGGCGAGATCCTGAAGCGGGTCCAGGACGAGACCGGGGCGAAGATCCTGCTCGCCCAGAAGGCCTTCGCCTGCTTCGCCCTCTATCCCATGCTGCGCGACTATCTCGTCGGCACGGCGGCGAGCGGGCTGCACGAGGCCCGGCTCGGCCACGAGGAGTTCGGCGGCGAGGTCCACGTCTTCTCCCCCGCCTTCAAGCCGGCCGAGATGACGGAGCTGCTCGCCTTCGCCGACCACCTCGTCTTCAACTCCCTGGGCCAATGGCACCGCTACCGCGACGAGGTCCTCGCCGCCGCCCCGCGCGTCTCGGCGGGCCTGCGGGTGAACCCCGAGCATTCCGAGGCCGTCGCCGCGATCTACGACCCCTGCGCCCCCGGCTCGCGCTTCGGGGTGCTGGCGCGGCATCTCGACGGCGCCGACCTCGACGGACTGGAGGGCCTCCATTTCCACACGCTCTGCGAACAGGGCGCGGCGGCCCTGCGCGGCACCCTCGCCGCGGTGGTGGAGAAGTTCGACCCGCTCCTGCGGCGGATGAAGTGGCTCAACTTCGGCGGCGGGCACCTCGTCACCTCGCCCGGATACGACGTGGGCCTGCTCGTCGAACTGATCCGCGAGATCCGGTCGCGTTATCCGCATCTGACGATCTACCTCGAACCCGGCGAGGCCATCGCCGTGGGCACGGGCGTTCTGCTAGGGACCGTGATCGACCTGGTCGAGAACGGCCTGCCCATCGCCGTGCTCGACGTCTCCGCCACCGCCCACATGCCCGACGTGCTGGAGATGCCCTACCGCCCCGTGATCGAAGGCGCGGGGGAACCCGGGGAACGGGCCGCCACCTGCCGCCTCGGCGGCCCCACCTGCCTCGCCGGCGACGTCGTCGGGGACTACAGCTTCGACCGCCTCCCCGCCATCGGCGACCGCGTCCTCTTTCACGACATGTCGCACTACACCATGGTGAAGACGACCACCTTCAACGGCGTCCCCCTCCCCTCCATCGCCATCCTCGGCGAAGACGGCGAGATCGGCCGGGTGCGCCGTTTCGGCTACGAGGACTACCGGATGCGGCTGGGGTGACCCCCGCTCCTTGTGTCTTGCGCATTTCCGCCGATACTGCCGCGACCCATCCCGCATGACCGCCCCCAACCGCATCGACCAACGCTTCGCCGCCCTCCGCGAAGCCGGGAAACCGGCCTTCGTCTCCTACATCTGCGCGGGCGACCCCGACATGGACCGCTGCCTCGACGTGCTCTTCGCCCTGGAGCGCGCCGGCGTCGACGTGATCGAGCTCGGCCTGCCCTTCTCCGACCCGATGGCCGACGGCATCGTCAACCAGATCGCCGCCCACCGCGCCCTCGAGGCGGGCGCCACCACCGCCAAGGTGCTCGATCTGGTGCGCCGCTTCCGCGAGCGCTCGGAGACGCCCGTCGTGGTCTTCACCTACCTCAACCCCATCTACAGCTACGGCTTCTCCCGCTTCCACGAAGACGCCGCGGCAGCCGGGGTGGACGGCGTCCTCCTCCTCGACCTCCCCCCGGACGAGGCCCCCTTCAACCCCGAGCTGGGGGAGAGCGGCAGCCTCCGGCACATCCGCCTCGTCGCGCCGACCACGGCGCCCGAGCGCATCCCCCGGCTGGCGGCGGCCGCCGAGGGCTTCGTCTACTACGTCTCCCGAGAGGGCGTCACCGGAGCCCGGAGCGACCTCGCCGAGGGCATCGCCGAGAACGTCGCCGCGATCCAGGCCCACACCGACGTGCCCGTGGTGGTCGGCTTCGGCATTTCGACGCCCGAGCAGGCCGCCGCCGTGGGACGGACCTCCGACGGAGTCGTCGTCGGCAGCGCCATCGTCCGCGAGATCGGCCGCCTCGGCGACGATCCCGAACTCGGCGGGAAAGTGGAGGCCTTCGTCAAACCGCTTGTGGACGCGGTCAAGGCGGTCTAACCTGACCTTCCTCCGGCACGCCCCGACCGATGCTTCAATTCTGGAAAATGAACGGCGCCGGGAACGACTTCGTCGTTCTCGACAACCGCGACAGGTCCCTCTCCCTCGGCAGGGATCAGATCGCCCGCCTCTGCCAGCGCCAGCGCGGCGTCGGCGCCGACGGCCTGCTCGTGGTCGAGCCTGCCGAGAACGGGGGCGACCACCGCATGCGCTACTACAACGCCGACGGCGGCGAGGCCGAGATGTGCGGCAAC
>CAYMMC010000182.1:0-6413 GCA_964391125.1 uncultured Akkermansia sp. | reverse complement strand
GCCCGCATCTCTTTTGTAGCCGGGCGGAAGTTCGTCTCCGGGATCGGGGGCCACGTTAGGAACGGCGGCCAATGCCTCGAGAAACTGGGTCTTCGAGCCACTCGCCGCCCGTTTGGCAATCAAGTCGTAAGTCTGCAAAGCGGAAATCTTCTCAGCCACGGCAAGGCTGATGAACTGGTTCACTGAAACACCGTCCGACTCCGCCGCTTGCTTGAGATGCCGGTGGAGGGAATCCGCCAATCTGATGGTCAATGCGCTCATAGCTTCAGAAGAGTGTCAATGTGTGAGTTTTCTCCTCCTCCTCATGTTTTCGGATTGCGGGGAGTGGTTTCCGTTCAGCGGGGCTGCTGTGGCGAAACCCGGAGGAGCTTCGGCGAACGCCGTTTGGCAGGTCGAACGGGAGAAGTTCTCACGAACTTTACCGCTCCGCGATCCGGAGGTCCAGGGTAGCGAAGCTCGTGAGAGCTTCGACGGGGGTTGTTTGGCACACCGAAGGGAAGAAGTTCTCACGAACTTCTCTACGGCTGCGGAATCCGAAAACGGGATGCGGAGAAGTATTTTGGCGAACATGGCCTCCTCAATGCTGAAACAAAAACTCGCGCGAAGTCATCAGCGCCCAGAAGAGATCCTCGACGGCGGCGCGGCGCTCGCCTTCTGCAGCGGAACCCAGCAATTCGAGAAACCCGCTGCGCTCGTGCTCGGTGGGCGGGCGCGAGAGGGTGGCAAGGCAGGCCTCCTCGACGATGCGGGCGTCGTCGGCCTTTTCCTCGATGAGGCGTTCGACGACGCTTTTCTCCGAGGCGAGGCCGTCGTTGAGGGTGCTGCCGTTGGCGAGGTGGAGCACCTGGACCATGCTCGGCTGGTTCGACCGCTCGCATTCGCAGGTGATCTCGCGGTCGTTGCGACCGAAGGTCTTGAGGAAGTAGGACTGCACCGCCGAATCGTAGAGCTCGAGGGCGCGGGTGCCCTCCTCGTAGAAGTCAGTCTTCTGCGTGCTGCCGTCGTTGAGGACGACTTGGTCGAAGACTCCGGGCACGCCGGTGACGTCGGCGATGGCGTCGTGCAGGACCTCGGCCATGAGGCGGCGCGGCTGGTGGCGGGAGAGATATTTCAGATCGTCGCGGTTTTCCGAGAGCACTTCGCCGCCGCGCTGGTAGGTCTCGCTCGCGAGGATGGTGCGCATCAGCGCCTTCAAATCGAAACCGTTTTCGACGAGATGGGCGGAGAGGGCGTCGAGGAGCGGCTCGTTGCTCGCGGGATTCGAGGCCCGGAGGTCGTCGACGGGATCGACGAGCCCCCGGCCGAAGTAGGCGGCCCAGACGCGGTTCGTGATGGAGCGGGCGAAGTGCGGGTTCTCGGGGGCGACGAGCCAGTCGGCGAGCGCCTCGCGGCGGTCGTCCGGGTCGTCGGGATCGAGGGCCTCGCCGTCGAGCGGAGCGGGCGTCTGCGGCTTGCCGGTGCGCGGCTGGATGAGGTCGCCTCGGGGCTCGACGTAGAGGGTGCGGACGCCGTCGCCATTCCGCACGTCACCGCCCCAGCCCTTCGCGCGGACGCGGGAGAAGAGGTTGGCGAAGGCGTAGTATTGGTCGTTGGTCCACTTCTCCAGCGGGTGGTCGTGGCACTTCGCGCAGTTGATGGAAAGGCTGAGGAAGGCCTGGGCGGTGTTCTCCGCGAGCGTTTCGGGGTCCTGGTGGACGGCGTAGAAATTGGTCGCGCCGTTCTCGGTGCTGAGCCCCTTCGCGGTGACGACCTCGCGCACCATCTGGTCCCAAGGGCGGTTCTCGGCGACTCCGCCGCGGATCCATTCGTAGTAGGCCTTGACTGCGGCTGGACGGAGGAGCCCGCCGTTGACGAGGAAGATGTCGGCCCAGCGGTAGCTCCAGTAGTCCACGAACTCCTCGCGCTGGAGGAGGGCGTCGATCAGCTTGGCGCGTTTGTCAGGGGAAGCGTCGGCGAGGAAGGCGCGGGTCTCGGCGACGCTGGGCAGCTTTCCGATGGTGTCGAGGTGGGCGCGGCGGACGAAGTCCTCGTCGGAGCAGCGGTCGGAGGGCTTGAGGCGGAGCTGGCGAAGCTGGGCGAGGACGAGTTCGTCGATGAAATTCGCCCTCGGGGCCGAGGTGAAGACCGCCTCGGGCACGTCGTTGGGGAAGGGCGAACGGATGCGGGCGATGGCGACCTTGCTCGCGAAGAGCGCCGTCACCGCGCCCTCCCCGTGGCCGATGACCTCGGACGCGCCCGACTCGTCGACCATGGCGACGGTTTCGTCGGCGGAGGCGAAGCGCGCCCAGTCGGTGACGTCGAGGACGCTGCCGTCGTCGTAGTGGGCGGTGACGAGGAAGCGCTGGCGGTCGCCCTTCTTCAGCACGGAGAGCGGCGGATCGACTTCGATGCGCACGACGGCGACGTCCTCGGACGAGGGGGCGGGGCTGCCGTTCGCGACCCATTCGGCGAGGATGCGGTAGTCGCGGGAGCGGGGGTCAAGTCGCTTGCCGCCCTTGTGCGGCGTGGCCATGGTCGGCTTGGTGAGGAGGAGGCTTTTGGCCGGGTCGAGCGGTTCGAGGCGGCGTCCCCTCGCCTCGCGGGCGATGGTGTAGAAGTCGGCGGGCGGGTCGTAGCCGCGCAGGCTGAGGCGGAAGCCGCCCTTCCCCGCGACCGCGCCGTGGCAGGCCCCCATGTTGCAGCCCTGCCGCGTCAGCACGGGCATGACGTGGCCGTTGAAGCTCCAGGCGAAGGCCTGGTCGAAGTTCGTCACCTCGATCTCGCGGATGGCGACAGCATCGCCGACCCGCGCGGTGAGGGTGGCCTTGCCGTTGCCGCGGGCGTGGAGGACGCCGTCGCGGAGTTCGACGACCCCGGCGGGGGCGAGGGAGAGCTCGGCGGAGAGTTCCTCGCCGACGAAGGTGTCGCCGTCGGTCCGCTGCACGAGGACGTGCTGGATGGCTTCGGGTCCGTCGAGGCGGATGGCTTCGGGGAGGATGCGGAGGTCCGTCGCCGTGGCCGTGAGGGTGGCGAGCGAACAGAAGATGGGAAGAACACGTTTCATCCTGACAAAGCTCTAGAAAGTGGCATGGGCATCCTGCCCATGCATCGCGGCGTGACGCGGAAGGCCTTGGCTGGTCCGTTCGCTCGCGGGCTCGCGCCAAACACCGCGTTGCGAAGCGGTCGTGGCTCCAACGGCCTCCGTTCGTGGAAGACCGGCGCATGGGCAGGATGCCCATGCCACATCAGGCATCGTGAGGATGTTCCGAAGACCTTGGCTGGTCCGTTCGGCATTGTATGCTTTCTGGAGATCGGCCAATGCCCCCTCGGTAGGGGTTGCGTCCAACTTCCACTCCTTGAAATTCTTGATCAGGCTCGCCATGTGCCCGACCGCCTTTGAATATTCGACGTATCGGAAATCCTGAAGTTCCTCTTGGTTCACTGGGTAGCTCTTGGCGGCCTCCGCCTCGGACTGATCCCAAAAAACCACGACCTTGATCGGGTATTCGCGACCAGGGCCATCTCCATGAGACTCCCACTGCCACCATTCCATCCCGATCAGCTCGTAGGCCGCGGCTTGCGGGCCAAACGCCGAGTATGGCAGGATGACTTCGCCCGCCCGGCCCATCGAAGCGACGAGAACCGGGAAGTGCATGGCGATGGCGACGATCTTCGTCATTGTTTCATTTTGGTCTTTGGCTGGATGTCCGATCCGGGAGAGATCCTTTGGAAGTCAGTTCCGACACATCCTCTATGTCAACAATCGCAAAGGTTCCCAAATGAACCTTTGCGACAAAGAGGTCATCTCCATCCCTGTGACTCAAGAGAACTAAAGAATTCATTATCAGATCGCGTTTCAGATTGAACTCGAAGTCCCAGGTTTTCCCCTCGAATGCCTGCTGCCCCATAACGCATCTTGCGATCAACTCCCCTTTGTCATCGCTTACCAGCAGGATTGCAGATTCGATCTCTCCAAAATCGAACGGAACAGCCACCGTTCCAGCAATCAAAAGTCTCGGGTCTTTGGTATCAACCAGCACGCAACTAAAACCCTCTTGATCGCTCTTGCCAACCTCCTCTTCGACGCCCTTGACGTCCAATGTCATAAGATCGGCTCGCAATGGGCATCCAAACAGAATCAGTATCAGGAAAGACAAGGCAGCCGGGGCGGCAGCCCTACAGAAACCTGCGTGCGGTCCGATCTTGCAGGGCGGGCGCTCCGCCTGCCGCCGGTGCATGCTTCGTCGCGCTTTCATCCAAACAACTCCCTCACCGGCTCCCGCCCGAAATCCACAATCGGAAACGGCCTCCCCGAGGGACCGGGCAAATGGGTCTCCAGATCGAAGCCCAGCGCGTGGAACATCGTCGCGACGATGTCGCCGGGGGCGACGGGCCGTTCCGCCGGGAAGCCGCCGATGGGGTCGCTCTTGCCCACGACCCGCCCGCCCTTGACTCCGCCTCCGGCGAAGGAGCAGGTGAAGCACTGCGGCCAGTGGTCGCGCCCGCCCGCCGGGTTGACCTTCGGAGTGCGGCCGAATTCGCTCAGGCCCGCGACGAGCACGTCGTCGAGCATGCCGCGCTGGTGGAGATCCTCGAGCAGGGCGGAGTAGGCCTGGTCGTACATCGGGGCGACCTCGTCCTTCATCTGCGTGACGGAAATGAAGGGCTTCGAGCCGTGGATGTCCCAGGAAAGCTCGTTGAAGACGGTGAGGAAGGTGTTCACCGTGACGAAGCGGACTCCGCTCTCGACGAGGCGGCGGGCGAGGAGGAAGCACTGCCCGACCCGGTTCATTCCGTAGCGCTCGCGCACCGACGGCGGCTCCTTGGAGAGGTCGAAGGCGGCGCGCGCCGACTCGCTGGTCATGAGCCGGAAGGCGGAATGGAAATTCTCGTCGAGAAGGCGCGCGTCCTCGCTCGCCTCGAAGGACTTCACGGTCTGGTCGACGAGCTGGCGCATCCGCTGGCGCCGGTCGAGGCGCGTCGCCCCGAACTGGTCGGGGGGGAGCAGGTCGGGCACCTTGAAGTCCGGCTTGGACGGATCGGCCATGAGGGCGAAGGGATCGTACGACTTGCCGAGAAATCCGCCGGCCTGTCCGTTCGCGAGGTTGCCGCCGCCGCGGCCCATCAGCTCGGGCAGGACGACGAAGGGCGGCAGGTCGTTGCGCGCGTGCATCAGGTAGTTCGCCACCGCGCCGGCATGGGGCGTCTCGACCCCGCCGGTGAAGCGGCGTCCCGTCTGCATGATCTGCCAGCCCGCGTCGTGGACCGCCGCTCCGTCGTGGTGGCAGGACCGGATCAGGGAGAACTTGTCCGCCACCTTGGCGTGGAGCGGCAGGATCTCGGAGACGTCGATGTCGGGAGATTTCGTCCGGATCGGCTTGAAGGGGCCCCGGATCTCGCTCGGAGCGTCCGGCTTCATGTCCCAGAGGTCGAGGTGGCTCGGTCCGCCGAGGTTGAAGATGAGGATGCAGGATTTCGTGTCGTCGCCCTTCAGGTTCCCGTGCTGCTTCGCGGCGAGGAACTGCGGCAGGGAAAGCCCGATGGGAGCGAGCGCCCCGACGGTGAGGAACTCGCGGCGGCTGCGCTTCGGCCCGCAAAGGGGGCCTGGAGTCTCGGCGAGGAAGTCGAACATGGCGGGCGGGGGCGAGGGGTGGCCTGTTGACGAAGAATGTCCGAGGCTATCGGATTTCTTACGGTGCGTCTGTAGCGCGATCCCGCGTGTTGGCGGGCCGATGGGCGGCCGCGTCCGCCCGCACCCCCCATCGCGTCCTTGATCCTTTCCCAAAACCGCACCACGATTTGCCGATCCATGAACCGTGCCTTCGCTTTATCCCTTTTCTCGGTGCTCCTTCTCTCCGACGCGGGCTCGCAGGAGAGGGCCCACCTCGAACTGGACTCCCCCTTCGCCTCCTACGTCGAGCCGGATTTCCCCTTCTTCACCCAGACGGTCGATGCGCGGGAGTTCGGCGAATCGCCGCAGCCGAACAATCTGACCCCCCGCGGCATCGTCGTCCCCGCCGGTGACGGCCTCTTCGGCTGCTTCGACCCCGACTTGCTGCGCTGGGCGCTTTTCTGGAAGGCGAACGACGAGGGCGAGTATCTCTCCATGGGCGGCATGGGCACGGGAAGCTACCGGCTGCCCAACCGCAAGGCGGCGCCCGGCCAGAAGGAGCTTCCCCGCCCCTACGGGACCCCTTTGCTGGCGACTCCGCTCCTCCCCGGCGCCTCCGCCCGCAAGCCCATCCTGGAGGAAATCCGCGAGCGCGGCGCCGCCGAGCCGGAGGAGCTGGGACTCGGTCCCATCCCTGCGGAGCGGGGGCGCTTTTCCGGCATCCGCCTGGTCGAGGGCGGGATGCAGCTCGAATACACCGTGGGCGGGGCGCTCGTCCGCGAACGGCTCCACGCCGAGGCGGGCGGTCTCGTCCGGCTCCTCG
>CAYMMC010000181.1:0-6419 GCA_964391125.1 uncultured Akkermansia sp. | reverse complement strand
GCATCGCGTCCCGGGCGGCAATGGACGGGACCGCTCCCGGAGTCGAGAGGACAACGGAGACCGGAATCCCTTTCGAACCCGATTCCAGCGGGCCGGCTTGACGCGCGACCGTCTCAGGCCTCTTCCTCGCCGTCGCGCCCGATCGCCTCGACGGGGCAGCCCTCCATCGCCTCCTCGCAGAGGGCCAGCTCCTCGGGCGTGGTGGGTTGCTTGTAGACGTAGGAATAGCCGCCGTCCTCGTTGCGGGTGAAGTTGTCCGAGGCCGTTTCCCGGCAAAGGTCGCAGTCGATGCACTGGTCATCGACGTAGAAGGCTCCGGGCACGTTGTCTTCGTAGCGGTTTTCGAGATCTGCCATCGAACGGTCTTTCTTGAGGAGGGGCGAGCCCGGCAGCGGAGGGCGCGAAAGTGCGAAACTGTCCGGCTCAGGGCAAAGCTAGGATTTTTTTGATTGGACGCAACCGAATTCGTCGGCTTGTTGCCCTGTGCGCGCCCGGTTCCGGCACGGTCCCGGTTCGCGGAACCCCATTCCATCGCCGCCATGCATCCCGCCCCTCCCGCCTCCCCGAACGATCCCGACCGCGTCATCCCCCGAGAGGGCTGGCACGTAATCCATTTGTTCTACCACGTGGAGCAGGCCCAGTGGTCCCTCTACTCCGACGAGGAGAAGCTCGAGGCGAAGACGAACCTCACCAAGCTGGTCCAGGAGATCCGCTCGACCGAGGGCACCCAGCTCCTCACCTTCTCGATGGTCTCGTCGAAGTCCGACATCGGATTCATGCTCCTGACCGACGATCTGCACCAGGCCAACCGCTTCGAGAAGCAGCTCGGCCGCGCCCTCGGTCCCGACGTCCTCACCCCGGTCTACAGCTACCTCAGCATGACCGAGCTGAGCGAATACACGACCAGCGAAGAGCAATACCGCGCCGACACCGCCCGCGAGTCGGGCCTGGCCCCGGACGGACCCGAGATGGAGGAGAAGATCGCGGATTTCCGCAGGCGGATGGAGAAATACAACCGCGACCGGCTCTACCCCAACATGCCCGACTGGCCGGTCTTCTGCTTCTACCCCATGTCGAAGCGGCGCGGCGAGACGCACAACTGGTTCCACCTCGACTTCGAAGCCCGCCGCAAGCTGATGGCCGGACACGCAAAGGTCGGTCGGGGCTACGCGGGCCGGGTGCGGCAGCTCATCACCGGCTCCACCGGACTCGACGAGCACGAATGGGGCGTCACCCTCTTCGCCCACAACACGCAGGACATCAAGGAATGCGTCTACGAGATGCGCTTCGACGACGCCAGCGCCATCTACGCGGAGTTCGGCGACTTCCACATCGGCCTGCAACTGCCGCTGGACGAGCTGTTCCGCCGCGCAGGGCTGTAGGGGCCTCCGGTCCCGGCGGTTCGGTCCGCTTCGTCGCCCCGGCGGGCGCAAGCAGCGTGGCGTGGGGCGCGGGCGCACTCGACAAGACGCCCCCCCGATGCCATCCGTATCCATCGCCGCCGACGCTCCATCCTCCCCGCCGCATGCCGGCCGCCCCGGCTGGCCGAGCCTGCTCGGCGTCTTCCTCCTCATGTTCCTCGCCCAGGCGATCGGGAGCCTCTTCAACATCGCCTACAACCTCCTTCACATTCCCCCGCTCCTGACCGAGGCCCAGCAAGCCGCCTTCAAGAGCTCCATCGCCGTCTACAACGCCGTCGCCTATCCCCCGCTCGTCCTCCTCTGGGCGATCGCGGTGTTCCGCTTCCGCCGTCCCGTCCCCGACGAGGCGGCCCTCCTGAAGCGCCGCCGCCAGGCCATCCACCTGCCCTTCCTCGCCGCCGCCATCGCCGCGTCGGGCTGGCTCCTCAGCATTCCCGCGCTCTTCGCGGGACTGACGCTCTCGGGGGAGCGGGTGAACCCGCACGTCTGGTTCCATTTCCCCGTCTCGGTCTGCATCGCCGCGACGGTGGCCCTGACGATCGGCTTCTTCTCGATCGACTGGGCGCGGCAGCGCCTGCTCTTTCCCTTCCTCTTCCAGGGCCTCAGCCCGGCGCGGATCGAGGGCGCCTGCCGCCTCTCGATCTCGGGGCGGGGCAAGCTCTGGACCCTCGCGGCCAGCGTCTGCCCGATCCTCTCCCTCCTTCTCCTGCTCCTCGACCCGTCCCCTCGGGGCCCCAGCCTCTGGTTCGCCGTCGCCGTGGCGGGGACCGGCATCCTCTGCGCCGTGATCAGCAACGTCCTCATGGCCCGCCTCGTCGTCGCGCCGGTGGAGGAGCTGCGCCGCGCCTCCGAGCGAGTCGGCCAGGGCGACCTTTCCGTGTCGATGGATCCGCTGCGGGCCGACGAATTCGGCGTGCTCGCCGACGAGTTCAACACCATGGTGGCGGGTCTGCGGGAGAAGGAGCGCATCGCCGGCACCTTCGGCCGCCACGTGGGGCGCGAGATCGCCGAGCAGCTCCTCCGCGACGAGGAGGAGCTGAAGGGCGTCGAGCGCACCGTCTCCGTGCTCTTCGCCGACATCCGGGGCTTCACGACCCGCTGCGAATCGCTCGCGCCCGGCGACGCGGTGCGCCTGCTCAACCTCTACCACGAGCACATGACCGGCGTCATCGAGGAGCAAGGCGGCATCGTGAACCAGCTCGTCGGCGACGGCATCATGGCCATCTTCGGCGCGACGGGACGCTCGCCCCGGCACGCGGACGAAGCCATCGCGGCGGGACGCGCCATGCTGGGCGGCCTGGGCGAGCTCGGGGAAACGCTCGCGGCCCACGGCTTCGCCCCCGTGACGATCGGCGTCGGGGTCAACACCGGACCCGCCGTGGTCGGCACGATCGGCTCGCCCCGGCGCATGGAATACACCGCCATCGGCGACACCGTGAACACCGCCTCGCGCATCGAAAGCCTCACCAAGGAGCTCGGCCACCCCCTGCTCGTCTCGACCGCGACCTGGGAGGCGGCGCGAACCAAGCCGGAGGGGCGTCGGCTCGACCCCGTGCCGATTCGCGGCCGCCGCGCGGAAATGACGCTTTACGCCGTGGCCATCTGAGGGTTTCCTGAATCCCGTGAGACCACCCTCGCCCGCCACGCTCCTCTCCGCCGCGATCCTCGCGCTGCTCTCCGGCTCGTGCTCGAACCGGCTCGGACCGCACCGGGACCTCCTCGTCGGCGTCGCCGCGACCGAGGCTGCGCCACCCCGGGCGGACGAGCTGAGCGTGACCTATCTCGGCGTCAACGGCTACCTGCTCCGCTCCGGCGCGACCTCGATCCTCGTCGACCCCTTCTTCTCCCGCGTGCCCCTGCGCCACGTGATGCTGAACGCGCCCATCGCCCCCTCCCCCGAAGCCATCGCCCTGGCCCGCGCCGCCGGAAATCTACCCGACCGGATCGACGCCATTCTCGTCACCCACTCGCATTTCGACCACCTGCTCGACGCGCCGACCCTGCAGGCGGAGCTCGGCGGCGCCATCGTCGTCTCGGAGACGGGCGCCTTCCTCTGCGAAGCCGCAGGCACGCCGCGCCGCCATCTCCTGCCCGCCCGAGCCGGGGACGCGCATCGCTTCGGCGGCGCCATCGTCCGGGTGCTGGAGGCGCGGCACGACCTCGTTCTCGGCGCCCTTCCCTATCCCGGAACCATCGCCGAACCGCTCTCCGCCCCGCCCGCCCGGCCGCGCGACTGGCGTCTCGGCACCCCCCTGGCCTACCTCGTGGAAATGGGGGGACGGCGCGTCTACGTCGAGTCGGGCGGGGTCTTCGGCCATCCGCCGGCGGCGAGGGACGTCGACCTCGCCATCGTCGGCGCCGCGGTCGGCGAGGGAAGAGGCCGCTACGCCGAAGCCGTCCGCGCCCTGCGGGCCTCCTACGTCCTTCCGAGCCACCAGGACAATTTCTTCAATCCCCTCGCGTCGGGCTTCCACTTCTCCGTCCTCTCCGACTTCCCGAGAATCCGCTCGATCCACGAGGGCGAATCCCTGCCCGGCCGGCTCGTGCTGATGGACTACTTCCACACCTGGATCCTCCCCGACGGAGCGTCCGGGAGGTCGGGCCCCTGATCCGGGCCGCCCGACGCAAAGCGACGCGGAACACCGCTCCGTTGCGCTTTTTCCCGAAGCGCGGCACACTGCTCCATGCTCGAATTCTCCGACGCCAGCTACCGCTTCTTCCCGGCCAAGCCCTCCCCCTTCCTCATTCGCGTCGGGCGAGCCCTGAACCGCCACCTCGTCCTGCCGGGCGGCGGCCACCGCATCGCCGAAATACGCCTCGAAGGCGAATGCGAAGCCGTCCGCGAGGCGGCAAGGCGAGGAGAGCGCCTCGTCTTCGTCGCCAACCATCCCAGCCACAGCGATCCCCAGATCGTGACCGAGCTGCAGCGACGGCTCGGCATCGTCGGCTCCTTCATGGCCGCCTACGATGTCTTCCTGCGCAGCCGGTTCACGGCGTGGAGCATGCAGCGGCTGGGGCACTTCTCGGTCGACCGCGAGGCCGCCGACCGCAAGGCGATGGCCGCCGCGATCGCCACGACGGCGGCGGGACGGGCCCTCAACATCTTTCCCGAGGGGAACGTCTACCTCACCAACGACCGCGTCACCCCCTTTCTCGACGGCGCCGCCTTCATCGCCCTGAAGGCCCAGCAAGCCCCCGGCGGCGCTCCCGTGAAGATCGTGCCGACCAGCCTCAAGCTCACCCACCTCGCCGCACCGCGCGAAACGGTGCGGCGACGGCTCGTCGAGCTCGCTCGCGACAGCGGCCACGCCTACGCGCCCGGCGCCTCCGGCGATCCCCTCGGCGCCGTCCTGGGCCTGGGCCGTCATCTTCTCGGCGGCTATTTGCAGAGGCACGGCCTCCTCGAGGACGCCTCCGGGGAGACCGCCCTCCACGAGCTGCTGGGGCGTTTCGCCGCCGATCTCGTCGCCGGCCTGGAGCATTCTCTGGACCTTCCCCCGCCGAGAACGGGCGAACTCGTGGAACGCATCCGAAAGGTCCGCTCGGCGATCCATGCGGCGAAAACGGCGCCCTCCCGCAGCACGCCTTCCGAGATCGACGACCTCGCCGAACGAGCCATTCTCGCCTTCCGCGTGCACGGCTACCTGACGCCCTACCTCACGGAGCGCCCCACCATCGACCGATACGACGAGACCGTGGAGCGGCTCGCCGAGGACTTCTACTCCCGGGCAATGCCGCGCACCGGTCCACGCCGGGCCATCGTCCGCCTCCATGCTCCCATCGATGTGTCCGCCTTCCTCTCGGACAGCGGCACGCTGCGAAATGCCGTCGTCCCCCTGACCCGAACGATGGAGCGGGCGGTCCAATCCGGAGTGGACGCGATCAACGCCTCGAACGACGCCCCCGGGGCGCAAACCGTGACGGATTCCTAGATTCCTGCCGCGCAAGCCGTTGGGTGACGCCGCGCCGCCTCGAAGAGACTCTCGGCTCTGGCGCGATACCGGGCGGGACCGTATTGCCAAATCGTCGCCCGATCCCTTATCGTCTTCTCGATGAAAGCGCCTCGACTCCTCCTCCCTGCCCTCGCCCTGTTCCTCGCCGCGCCGGTCGTCCTTCGCGCGAATTGGCCCGCCTGGCGCGGAGACCTCGCCGGATCGGGCGAGACCCGGGCGACGAAGCTGCCGCTCGAATGGGGAAAGGAGAAGAACGTGCGATGGCGCGTCCCGCTCCCCGAAGCAGGCAACTCGACCCCCATCGTCTACGGCGACCGGATTTTCGTCACCCAACCGATCGTGTCCGAGAATTGGCGGGGGCTGATGTGCTTCGACCGCCGCAGCGGCGAACTGCTCTGGAAAAACGGCGTGACCTACGACCAGCCGGAGCGCACCCACCAGACCAACCCCTACTGCTCCTCCTCGCCGACGACGGACGGGGACATCGTCGTCGCAGCCTACGGATCCGCCGGAGTCGCCGCCTACGACTTCGGGGGCAAGCAGCTGTGGCACCGCGACCTCGGGCCGGTCGACCACGAATGGGGCAGCTCCAGCTCGCCGGTGCTGCACGCCGGGCTCTGCATCGTCTACCATGGGCCCGGCGCCGGCGCGGCCCTTCACGCCCTGGACCGGACCAGCGGCGAGACCGTGTGGAAATGGGAGGAGCCGCAGTGGCAGCCCGGAAAACGCACCGATGGCTTCGCAGGCAAGGACGACGGCATCGTCGGGGCCTTCAGCACCCCCGTGCTCGCGCAGGCCGGCGAGCGCGAGGAGCTGGTGATGAGCTTCCCCATGGAGATGAAGGCCTTCGATCCCCGGACCGGCGAAGTGCTCTGGACCTGCGAAGGGCTCAACCCTCTCGTCTACAGCTCCCCGCTCGTGGGCGACGGCATCGTCCTCGCCATGGGCGGCTACTACGGAAACTCCATCGCCGTGAGGACCGGCGGCAGCGGAAACGTCACTGAGACCAACCGGCTGTGGCAGGAGGTCCGCCACAACGGCGGCA
>CAYMMC010000180.1:1963-6451 GCA_964391125.1 uncultured Akkermansia sp. | reverse complement strand
CACCGTGCTGCCCTACATCAACGCCGACCCCGTCCTCGCGAAGCGGCTCCAGGACGTGGGCACGGCGACGGTCATGCCCCTCGGCTCGCCCATCGGGTCGAACCAGGGCATCGCGACGCGGCGCCAGATCGAGATCATCGTCGCCCAGGCCACCGTCCCGGTCGTGGTCGACGCCGGACTGGGCCGTCCCAGCCACGCCGCCGAAGCGCTGGAGATGGGGGCCGACGCCGTCCTCGTCAACACCGCCATCGCCATCGCCGGGGACCCCTCGGCGGTGGCGCGGGCCTTCCGGCTGGCGGTCGAGGCCGGACGCATCGCCTACGAATCCGGCGGAGTGCCCGAGGCCGCCTTCTCCGCCTCCGCCAGCAGTCCTTTGACCGGCTTCCTCTTCCAAGGCGATCCGCCGTGACGCCGATGGAGCCGCTGGTCGTGGATGTGATCCTGCCGCTCGCCCTTTCGGAGGACGAGGTCGCTTGGCGCAAGGCCGTCGCCCGGAAGCTCGACGTCCATCCCCGCCGCCTGCGCAGTTTGCGTCTCCGCAAACATTCGCTCGACGCGAGGAAGCCGCAGATCAAGGTGCGTCTCCGCTTCGAAGTCGGGCTCGACGAGGAGCTGCCGCCCGAGGCGCCGATCCGCGTGGAGCTGCCGGACGTCTCCTCCGCGGGGCGGACCGTCCTGATCGTCGGAAGCGGCCCGGCGGGACTCTTCGCCGCGCTGGTCGCGATCGAGCGAGGTTGGCGGCCCGTGGTCCTGGAGCGCGGCAAGGACGCCTCCGCGCGCCGCTACGACCTCGCCCCCATCCTGCGGCACGGCACCGTGGTCGAGGATTCGAACTACTGCTTCGGCGAGGGCGGGGCCGGAACCTTCTCCGACGGCAAGCTCTACACCCGGGCGACGAAGCGCGGTCCCGTCCGCAAGGTCTACGAGGTCCTCGTCGCCCACGGCGCGCCCGAACGAATCCTCGTCGATGCCCATCCCCACATCGGATCGAACCTGCTTCCAAACGTCGTCAAGGCGATCCGGGGGAGCATCGTCGGCGCCGGAGGCGAGGTGCGCTTCGGCGCGAAGGCGACCGATCTCCTCCTCGACGAAGGCGCGATCCGAGGGGTGGTCGTGAACGGCGGCGAGGCGCTGCTCGGCGACGCCGTCATTCTCGCGACGGGCCATTCCGCCCGCGACGTCTACCGCCTCCTCGCGGGGAAGGGGATCTCCCTCGAACGGAAGCCCTTCGCCGTCGGCGTGCGCATCGAGCATCCCCAAGCGCTCATCGACAGCCTCCAGTACCACTACGAGCGGGGTCTGGAGAGACCGCGCCTGCTCCCTGCCGCGAGCTACTCCCTCGCCACGAAGATCCGCGGCCGGGGCGTCCATTCCTTCTGCATGTGTCCCGGTGGTTTCATCGTGCCCTCCGCCACCGAGAACGACGAGGTCGTCGTCAACGGCATGAGCCTTTCCAAACGCGATTCGCCCTTCGCCAACAGCGGCCTCGTCGTCACCGTCGAACCCGAGGACACGGAGGAGTTCGTCGAGGAGCACGGCGACCTCGCCGGAGTCGCCTTCCAGAAGCGGCTCGAACAGATCGCCAAGCAGGCCGGCGGCGGCGGACAGGCCGCGCCGGCTCAGCGGGCCATGGACTTCGTCGCACGGCGCGAGTCGGCGGAGCTGCCGCCGACCAGCTACAGGCCGGGAGTCCGCCCCGCCCGGCTCGACGAGCTGCTGCCGCCCTTCGTGGTGTCGAGGATGCGGGAGGGGCTGAAGCTCTTCGGCAAGCGGATGCCCGGCTACGTCGGCGAGGAGGCGGGCCTGCTCGGCTTCGAGACGCGCACCAGCTCGCCGGTGCGCATTCCGCGCGATCCCGAGACCCTGCAGCACCCCGAGGTGGCCGGACTGTATCCCTGCGGGGAAGGCGCCGGCTTCGCCGGCGGGATCGTCAGCGCCGCGCTCGACGGGATGCGCTGCGCCGAGCGGCTGGAGCCGGGGGCTTGACCGCCATGTCGGCGTTGGATCGTCGCGTCGGCGGGGCGGGGCGCCGGTCGCGAGTTCCTACTTTCCAAAAAGACCTTCCGCCTCCAGCCATTTTCCGGCCAGCGCGGGCCATTGCGCGATCGCCTCGTCCGTGTTCTTGAATCCGAAGCCGTGGCCGCCCTTGGCGAAGACGTGCAGCTCGCAGGGCCGGTCCCGGCGGCGCATCTCGATGTAGAAGCGGGCGCTGCCCTCGACGAACTTTCTGTCGTCGTGGGCGACGACGAGAAAGGCGGGCGGGGTCGTCTCGCCGACCCGGATCTCGGGCGAGAGCCGGTCGGGATCGCTTTCGTCGAGGAGGTAGGCGGGGTAGACGAGCACGCCGAAGTCGGGAACGGGACTGGCGGCGTCCAGTTCGGGATCGGCCTCGTAGCCGCGCGTGCCGTCGGAGGTCAGGGCGGCGGCGGCGAGATGGCCTCCGGCGGAGAAGCCGAGAATGCCGACGCGCTGCGGATCGACGCCCCACTCGACGGCGCGGTTCCGCATCAGGCCGATGGCGCGCTGGGCGTCCTGGAGAGCTGGCGCGTGCTTTTCCAGCCCTTCGCGCCGGGGAACGCGGTATTTCAGCAATCCGGCGGCGACGCCGAGGGAGTTGAGCCATTCGCAGACCTCGACGCCCTCGTGGGAATAGGCGAGGATGTTGTAGCCGCCTCCAGGGCAGACGATCACGGCCGTTCCGTTCGGTTTCTCGGCGGGATAGACGGTGAGGGCGGGCCGGCTGACATTCGACAGGATTTCGATCTGGTAGTCGCCCTTCCGTTCGACCGATTCGGGGGGCAGCTTCAAATCGGCCTCGCCGGGCGCGCCTTCGGGCCAGAGGGGGATGGGATCGAGGGGGGCGGCGGAGAGGGAGGCGAACATCGGGAACAGGGCGATGGCAACGAGCGGAGAAGCGTTCATGGACGGCGAGTTTAGGAGACTGTTGAAAAACCACGCAATGAAAAATCGTGGTTTGTTTTTGCCTGGCCGAGCTTCCTGCCGAGGGGCGGCGCACGAGGGCGGGGCGCTTCTCGCTTTCCGCCGGCAACTTCCGACGTAGAATGTCCCCCATGCCCCTCCCGCGCACGCTCATCGTCGGCCACGGCTATCTCGGCGCCTTCCTTGCGGAGGATCTGAGCCGCGCCGGTTTCGCCGTGGCGGCGCTGCATCGGGGGGCAGCCCTCCAAGGCGCCTACCCGGTCCTCTCCGGCGACCTGGCCTCGACGGATTCGCTACGGGAGGCGGGCAGGCGCTTCCCTCCCGAGGTCGTGGTCCATTGCGCCAGTTCGGGGCGGGGCGGGGCGGAAGCCTACCGGACGGTCTTCGTCGAAGGGATCCGCCGTCTCCGCTCGGTCTTTCCCGAGGCCCCGATCTGCTTCACCAGCAGCACCAGCGTCTACGGACAGGCCGACGGCTCGCGCGTGGACGAGGGCTCCGAGACGGCGCCGGAGCGCGAGACGGGACGGCTCCTGCTCGAAGCGGAGTCGCTCGTCCGCGAGGGCGGCGGCGTCGCCCTGCGCCTCGCCGGGATCTACGGCCCGGGGAGGTCGGTGCATCTGAAGCGGCTCTTCGACGGCAGCGCGAGGATCGAGGACGCCGAACCGAGCCGCTTCCTCAACCAGATCCACCGGGACGACGCCGCCGGCGCGATTCGCCACCTGCTGGAATCCGCTCCCGCATCCCTGCGCGGCGGCCTCTTCAACGTCGTCGACGACGTGCCGCTGACCCAGCGGGAATGCTACGAGGCCCTCGCCGCCCGTTTCGGCCTGCCCGTCCCGCCCCTCGCGCCGCCCGATCCCGACCGGAAGCGGGGCTGGACCCACAAGATCGTCTCCAACGCCGCCCTGCGCACCACGGGCTGGGTCCCGCAGTTTCCCTCCTTCCTCGACGCGGTGGACCGCGACCCGCGCCTGGTTCCCTCGATCCGCGGGGCGCCCGGTGGTCCGTGAGCCCGGGGCCCTTGGCGCAATCAGGCGCTTGAGCCCCGCCGCGATGTCGGCGACTGGCCCTTCATGCGACCGACCCCCGTTCTCGCCCTGCTGCTCGCCTGCGGCCTCCCCCTCTTCGCCGACGAAGTCGTCCTCGAACTCTCCACCTCGGAAGGCAATCCCCGCAACACCGAAGGCGATTTCGTCGCCTTGAAGGACGGGCGCCTTCTCCACGTCTACACCCGCTTCACCGGCGGCGGGAGCGACCACGACGCCGCCGACCTCGCCTCGCGGATCTCCCCCGACGGAGGCCGGACCTGGTCCAGGGAGAGCGAGACCGTCGTCCCGAACTCGAGCGGGTTCAACGTCATGTCCGTGTCGCTCCTGCGGCTCGGCGACGACCGCATCGGCCTGTTCTACCTGGAGAAAAACTCCCATGCCGACTGCCGCCCGGTGGTGCGCTTTTCCACCGACGAGGCCGCGACGTGGAGCGAGCCCACCGGGATCATTCCCGACGAGGACATCGGCTATTTCGTGCTCAACAACGACCGCGTCCTGA
>CAYMMC010000180.1:0-1953 GCA_964391125.1 uncultured Akkermansia sp. | reverse complement strand
CTCTCCGGCGGCCGCCTTCTCGCGCCGCTCGCCCTGCACCACCGGCCGGACTGGGAGAAGCCCGATTGGAACGGCGAGGTCGGCGTCTACTATTCGGACGACGGGGGAACGAGCTGGAAGCGCTCCGCGGACTGGAAGCGCGCCCACGACGCCGAGGGCAGACGCGTCGCCGCGCAGGAGCCCGGCGTGGTCGAGCTGCAGGACGGCCGCGTCCTCATGTTCATCCGCACCGGCGCCGGCGAGCTCTACCGAAGCTTCTCTTCGGACCGGGGGCTCCGCTGGACCGACCCCGAGCCGATGGGCGTGGCCTCGCCCCAGTCCCCCGCCACCATCGAGCGGATGCCAGGCGGAGGACCGCTCGCGATGGTCTGGAACGACCATTCCTCCCTCGATCCGAAGGAGCGCAAGCTGCGCACGCCCCTGAGCCTCGCCCTCTCCCACGACGACGGCGGCACCTGGTCCGAGTCCCGCGTCCTCGAGGACGATCCCAGGGGCTGGTACTGCTACACGGCGATGGAGTTCACCCCCGAAGCGCTCCTCCTCGCCTACGTCGCCGGAGTGCAGGAACCAAGCCGGCGGCTTTCGGCCAGCCGGGTGCGGCGCATTCCTCTGGAGGAGCTGCGCCGCTGAAGCCGGCCCGGCCCGACTCGGCCCTTCCTTGGAAATCTGACAGACTGTCCCCGTCATGCGCATCGCCGCCCCCCGTCTGAACGCCTCGGATCTCCTCGGAGGAATCGCCGCGGCAGTCGTCCTGGCAACGTCGGCCGAGGCCCGCGATCCCGCCCGGCCCCTCTCGCCGGAGGATTCGCTGGCAGCCATGCAGTTGGCGGACGATTCCTTCCAGATCGAGCTCTTCGCCGCCGAGCCCCTCCTCGCCGACCCGGTGGCCATGGAGGTGGACGAGCAGGGGCGGGTCTTCGTGGTGGAGATGCCCGGCTACCCCCTCGACCTCGGCTTCGGCGGCCGCATCAAGCAGCTCCACGACGCCGACGGAGACGGCGTCATGGACCACAGCACCCTCTTCGCCGAGGGGCTGCGCTTTCCCAACGGCATCCAGCGCTGGAAGCAGGGCTTTCTGGTCACCGACGCCCCCGATCTGATCTTTCTGGAGGACACCGACGGCGACGGCCGGGCGGACCGGCGCGAGGTGATCCTGACCGGATTCGCCCTGGCCAATCCCCAGCACATCGTCAACACGCCCCGCTTCGCGCTGGACAACTGGATCTATGTCGCCAACGAACCCGCCAGCATGCCGCGCATCTACGCGAAGGAGTTCGGCGATCCCGGCTCGGAAGTCCACTTCCCCGGCCGGCTCCGCCGGTCGAGCCGAAAGTCACCGGCGCGGCGGAGGCCATGATGGTCAAGATTGCATGCTCGGAGGCGCCCGCGGACGCCGCGCTCTGGACCATGCGGACGATCGCCGAGCGGCTCGTGGAACTGGAGGTGGTCGAACCGATCTCTTCGGAGACCGTGCGGACCACTCTTGAAAAAACGACCTCAAGCCATGGCGGCAGGAGTGCCGGTGCATCCCGCCGGAGGAGGACGCCGCCTTCGTGGCGGCGGCGATAGGTCCTCCCGGCGTTTTTCAGCCACGCGGGTGATGCCAAAGCGAATAAGGGACGCGACTCGTCCGGCGATGCCGCCGACAGGGTCGCACGGCCCCTTTGGACTGGATCAACAAACAAGGCGGCCACGAGGACGGCGCCTACGGCAACACCGCCCGGCGCACCTCCACGACCTATCCCGACGGCCGCCGCCTCGACTACGGCTACGGCTAGCCCGAGGGAGTCGCCGATCGCCTCTCCCGCATCGAGAGCCCTCCGCCTCGACGGCAACGGCGTATCGCCGCGGTCTCCGACGACCCTGTCCTTCCTGCCGCGCAGCCGATCGGGCGTCCTCACGACCTTCGTTCCCCGAGCGGGCCGCTCGGGGCTACCCTCGGACACCGCAGCG
>CAYMMC010000179.1:0-6462 GCA_964391125.1 uncultured Akkermansia sp. | reverse complement strand
GGGGGGAAGTTCGGGGGAGGAGATCGAATCCGGATGCTGCGCTGAGCCGACTCCCGAATCGCCCTTTTGTCAACTTTCGATCCTCGCCCCGGGCAAGCCCGGCCGCATTAGAATTTGACCCTGTCCCGCCCGTCGTTGAAGGGTCTTCCGGGCTACCCTCCGTCCCATGCCAGCCACTCCACGCCCCCGCCGATCCTCCCCCATCGCCCGCTGCAGCGGGAAGCCGGTCGTCGTGCGCGGCTTGCTCGCGGGACTGCTCCGGGGAGACTGGAACGGCGGCGACCGGATCACCGAGGCCGAGGCGGTGGAACGCTTCGGAGTCAGCCGCACGCCCGTCCGCGAAGCCCTGCTCGAACTCCAGGGCCTCGGCTTCGTCGAGCTGCGGAGGAACTGCGGGGCCGTCTTCCTCCCCTTCGGGCCCGAGGAGCTGCGCGAGATCTACGAGGTCCGCTCCCTGCTCGAGGCCGAAGCCGCCACGCGCGCCGCCGGGAGGATCGCCCCCGCCAAGCTCGAAGCCCTGGCCGCCGCCTTCTCGCGCATCCGCAAATCGGGGGGCGTCGATTCCGATTGGGAGCACGACCGCTCGCTCCACCGCGTCGTCGCCGAAGCCTCCGGCAACCGCCGGCTGCTCGCCGAGATCTCCCGCTACGGCGACCTCGTCCAGACAGTCCGCGAGATCGTCGGCGGCCAGGCTCTCGCCATCCACGCAACCACCGCCGACGAGCACCTCGCCATCCTCTCCGCCCTCGCCGCCGCCGACGCCGACGCCGCCGCCGGGGCGATGCGCGCCCATCTCGCCCAAGCCCGCGACTCCGCCGCCGACAGCGTCGGACGGATGCGGGCGGAGCGGGAGAACGGTTGATTTCGTCCCGTTTGCGGAGTTTCCTGCCCTCCCGTGAAGTTCGACCCCGCCATTCCCCTCGTCGTCGCCACCGTGACCCGCCCGGAGGACCTCGCCTGCCTCGGCGAGGGCCCCGCGCCCGCCTGCGATCTGCTCGAATACCGGCTCGACGACCTGCTCCCCCACGAAGCGGACGCGGCGCGCAGCCTGGCGGCGGCGCCACGCCCCGTCCTGCTCACGGTGCGTCGTCCCGACGAGGGCGGACGCGGCGACCTGGACGACGCCGCCCGTCTCGCCGTCTACCGCCGCCACCTCGGGAGCGCCGCCCTCGTCGACGTCGAAATCGCCTCGCTCGGGACGCCCGCCTTCGCCGCCTTTCCCGAGGAAGCCCGCGGCGCAGGCGTCCGGCTCGTGGCCTCCTGCCACGACTTCGAGCGCTTTCCCGGCCGCGACGCCATTGCCGCGCATCTCGACGCGGCCTTCGCCCTCGGCGCCGACGTGGCCAAGATCGCCGTGGTCCTCTCGACGATGGCGGAGCTCTTCGCCCTCGTCGAGCTGGTCGAAGCCCATCGCTGCGGGGGCCGCGCCATCTCCGCGATGGGCATGGGCCCGCTGGGCAAGCTCTCGCGCCTCGTGCTGGCCAAGGCGGGCTCCTGCCTGAACTACGGCTACTTGCAGACGCCGAACGCCCCCGGCCAATGGGAGGCGGCACGCTTGTCGGCCCTGCTGGGCGAGATCTGAGGCCGCATGGCATGGGGTCCTTCGTCAGCGCGAAGGATTTCCCGGATGCAGTTGGGGGGAGTTCCAGGTTTAAGGTTTCAAGTTCAAGGTTCTGCGGCAGGAACGCACGCGGATCGGCGCCTGTAGGGGCGGCCGCTCCGGCTGCCCTCCTTTTTGCGCCTCTTTGCGGCCCTATCCCCTCCCCCTCAGGCCAGGAGCTTCCCGACGACGCGCCCATGCACGTCGGTGAGCCGGAAGTCGCGTCCCTGATGGCGGAACGTCAGCTTCTCGTGGTCGATCCCGAGCAGATGCAGGAGGGTCGCGTGCAGGTCGTGGACATGCACGGGGTCCTCGACGACGTGAAACCCGAGCTCGTCGGTCGCGCCGAGGGTGATCCCGGGCCGGATCCCGCCCCCCGCCATCCACATGGTGAAGGCCTGGGGATGGTGGTCGCGGCCCTGGCTGCGTCCGAGGGCGGCGCTGGCCTCGACCATGGGAGTGCGTCCGAACTCGCCGCCCCAGATCACGAGGGTGTCGTCGAGCAGGCCACGCTGCTTCAGATCCATCACCAGCGCGGCGGAAGCCTGGTCGACCTGGAGGGCCTGCGACTTCACCCCGCTCTCGACCTGGGAATGGTGGTCCCAGCCCGCGTGATAGACCTGGACGAAGCGCGTCCCCCGCTCCAGGAGGCGGCGGGCGAGGAGACATTGGTTCGCGAAGGCCGCCTTCGGATCCCCCGGCTTGGCGCCGTAGAGGGCGAGCGTCGCGGGCGGCTCGTCGGCGAAGTCCATCAGGCCGGGCGCCGCCGACTGCATCCGCCAGGCCATCTCGTAGGCGTCGATGCGGGTCCGGATCTCGGGATCGCCGACCGCGTCGAAGGACCGTTCGTTGGCGCGCCGGAGGAGGTCGATCGACTCGCGCTGCGCCCGGGCGTCGTAGCCCCTCGGATTCGAGACGTGCAGGATGGGGTCGCCCGCGTCGCGGAAGGGCACGCCGGCGTGGCTGCCGGGGAGGAAGCCCGCGCTCCACATCGCCGCGCCGCCGCTGAGGCTGCCGCCGCTCTTCAGCACGACGAAGGCGGGCAGGTCGTCCGCCTCGCTGCCGATGCCGTAGCTGAGCCACGAGCCCATCGCGGGGCGTCCCGGCTGGCCGTGGCCGGTGTTGAGGAACAACTGGGCCGGGGCATGGTTGAACTGATCGGTCCGCAGCGACTTCACGATGGCGATCTCGTCGGCGACCTTCGCGAGATGGGGCAGGCGGTCCGAAAGCTCCGCCCCGCTCCGCCCGTGCCTGGCGAAGGGGAAGCGGGGCGCCAGAACCGCCGCGTCGGGCTGGATGAAGGCGTAGCGCTGCCCCGCGATGACCGAGGGCGGGATGGGCTTGCCGTCGAGCTCGCGCAGCTTCGGCTTGTCTTCGAACAGCTCGAGCTGGCTCGGCGCCCCGGCCATGAAGAGGAAGACGACCCGCTTCGCCCGCGCTCCCAGATGATGGCCGGACGCGAGGGGATCGTCCGCCCGGGCCAGCTTGGAGAAGCCGCCCGCCATCGCGGCGGAAAGCCCGATCTTCCCGAGACCGATGCCGCAGTCGTGGAAGAAGTGGCGCCGGGTCAGGGTGCGGAGGGATTCGTTCATGGGCGTTCGGCGGGGCTCATCCCCGGGTGAGGGTCTCGTTCAGGTTCAGAAGCACGCGCGCCACCATGGCCCAGGCCGCGAGCCCGGGGGTGACGGGGCCGTTCCCGGCGGACAGGATCTCGGCGGCCTTCAGCTCCCCGGTGGCGAGGCGGGCCCATTGCGCCCCGTGGAAGGCGAGGAAGTCCTCGGCCTCCCGCTCGTCGGGCGGGCGGGAGAGGACGTGGCGGAAGAGCGCGTCGAGCAGCTCCGCGGATTCGGCGGCGCCGTCTCCGGCCTCGGCCCACACCCGTCTGGCGAGGGCTTCGGCGGCCTCGTGGAACATGGGGTCGTTGAGCAGGGTCAGGGCCTGGAGCGGCGTGTTGCTCCGCTCGCGGCGGGGCAGGCAGCTCTCGCCCGTCGGTCCGTCGAAGGCGAGGTAGGCGGCAAAGGGCGCGGTGCGCTTCGAGAAGGTGTAGAGGCTGCGGCGGTAGCGCTGCTCGCCGACGGACGAGGACCAGGCCTCGCTCCCGTAGGCGAGCTCGACGACGCTTTCCGGCTGGGGCGGATAGACGCCGGGACCGCCCTGCTTCGGCGAGAGCAGGCCCGCCGCCCGCAGCGCTCCGTCGCGCAGCATCTCTCCGGTGAGACGAAAGCGAGCCCCCCGCGAAAGCAGGAGGTTGTCGGGGTCGCGTTCGAACTGGACGGGATCGACGCGGCTGTCGCGGCGGTAGGCGGCGCTGGTGGCGAGCAGGCGGTGCAGCCTCTTGAGGGACCAGCCCTGCTCGACGAACTCCACCGCGAGCCAGTCGAGCAGCTCCGGATGCGAAGGCGGCGCCGACTGGTAGCCGTAGTCCCCCGAAGTATGGACGAGGCCGCGTCCGAAGAGACCGCGCCAGGCCCGGTTCGCCGCGACCCGGGCGGCGAGGGGGTTCCGCTCGCTCACGAGCCATTTCGCGAAGCTGAGCCGGTTGGCGGGAGCGCCCTCCGGAATCGGATCGAAGATCGCGGGCACGGCGGGGGCCACCGGCTCCCGCGGCGAGAGGTAGTCGCCGCGATGATGCCGGTGGGTGGGACGCGGATGATGCGGGGGGCGCTCCCTCATCACCAGCGTGGTGGGCAGGGCGGGCATCCTCCTCCGCAGCGCGGCGACTTCGTCCTGATGCATCTTGTGGCTGGAGGACGCCCTGACAAAGGCGCGCCGCAGCTCGCCCTCGTCCGCATCGAAGGGATCGGGCGCCCCCGCCGGCAGGGCGGCCACGTCTCCCGCCGCCGTGGCGGCGGAGAGGCGGAAGCGCCCGAGCGCGGCGGCGAAGTGCCGCTCGAAGAGCAGGGAGAGCTCCAGCGTTTCCGCTCCGACGATAGGTTCGGCCAGCTTCAGGACGAGATGGTGCGCTTCGCCCTCGCGGGTCGAGCAGGACCAGCCGGTCGAGCCGTCGCCGTCGTAGACGTTTTCGCCCCTGGCTTCGCCCGATCCGATCGAGATCCGCCCGAAGCTGACGCTCGCCCCGGAGAAGGCCAGCGCGACGCCGCCCGCCTCCGCCGTCACCTCGCTGAGGAAGAAGTCGCCCTTGCGCCCTTCGTAGTAGGCCACTCCCGGACCGCGGCCCGGGAGTCTGGGGTCGGGCAGCGCCTCGAGGCGCAGGGCCGTGACGGCCTTGCCCCCGAGGGGCGAGAGGTCGTAGGCGACTTCGTAGCGGTCGCGCTTGGTGAAGTCGCCGCTCGCGTAGACGGAATGGTCGGGCTCGATCTCCAGCAGGGGCAGGTTCGACGCAGCCCTCCGGGGCGGCAGCGGCGTCCAAGGGACCGAGCGCCCGCGAAGGCCCGCGAGCCAGGCTTGGAACTCCGCCTCGTCGATGGCCGCCGTTTCCTCCTCCTCCAGCGCGTCGATCTGCGCGGCGAGCTTCTCGCGCTGCGCCAGCAGAGCCGGGTCGGGCACCTCGATCTCCGGCTCGTCGGCGTTGTTGAGCAAGGCGAAGAGGGCGAAGTAGTCGGTGTGGGTGACGGGGTCGAACTTGTGGGTGTGGCACTGCGCGCAGCCCGTCGTCAATCCCATCCAGACCGATCCGGTGGTGGCGACGCGGTCGACCATGGCGTGGTAGCGGAATTCGAGCGGGTCGATTCCTCCTTCCTCGTTCAGCATGGTGTTGCGATGGAAGCCGGTGGCGACGAGCTGGTCGGTCGTCGGGTCCGGCAGCATGTCGCCGGCGATCTGCTCGATGGTGAAGCGGTCGTAGGGCAGGTCGGCATTGAGCGCTCTCACGACCCAGTCGCGGTAGGGCCAGATGGAGCGGGGCCGGTCCTTCTCGTAGCCGTTCGTGTCGGCGTAGCGGGCCAGATCGAGCCAGGCGCGGGCCCAATGCTCGCCGTAGGCGGGCGAGGCGAGGAAGGCGTCGACCAGCGCCGTCCAGGCCGCTTCGGGATCCTCCGCCCTTGCGGCGAGGAAGGCCTCGGTCTCCTCCACCGTCGGCGGCAGGCCGCGCAGATCGTAGGAGAGGCGGCGGACGAGGGTTCGGGGATCCGCAGGACCGTTCAGGGGCAGGCCGCCGCCGGCGAGCGCGGCATCGAGAAAGCGGTCGACGGGATGCGCCGATCCGCTTTCCCCGACCTCCGGCAGGGGCGGTCGGACCGGTTTGACGAAGGCCCAGTGCTCCTCGTACTTCGCCCCCTCGTCGATCCAGCGCTTCATCAAGGCGACTTCCTCGGGGGAGAAGCGCGGCTTGTTCGACTTCGGCGGCGGCATCGCCTCGTCGGGATCCTCGGCGACGAGGCGGGCGACCAGTTCGCTCGCGGCCGAGTCGCCGGGCACGACCGCCCGGCGCCCGTCGAGATCGCGGGTCGCCGCCGCGAAGCTGTGCAGACCGAGACCCGCCTCCCGGGCCTCCTCGTCGAAGCCGTGGCATTTGAAGCAGCGGTCGCTGAGGAGGGGACGGATGTCGCGCTGGAAGCTGACCTCCTGCGCGTGCAGGCACGACGCCGGCAGGACGGCGGCGAGGAGGCGGCAGAACCAAACGCGCATGCCCCAATATGGCTCCCCTCCCCCTCCCTGTCGCGCGGCGGAATGGCGTATGCGACCGCCCGCGCACGTCGGCCGGGGCCGGGCCGCCTCCATCGGAATGCCGGGACGCCCCGGGGGGAGAGATTCGGACGCTCAATAGATCCGCACCGACCAACTGTCCACCGCCTGGCGGACGAGGCGCAGCGTCACCAGGGAGCGGGCGTCGTTCTCGTGGAAGCCGCGCACCATGCGGTCCTCGTAGGCGAAGGTGGGGCTGTTCGTCTCGAAGCGGTTCG
>CAYMMC010000178.1:0-6519 GCA_964391125.1 uncultured Akkermansia sp. | reverse complement strand
TGCTTCCGTCCCGCGTTCAGGAGCCTTCCCGATCCACCGCCAAACCCCTCCGTCGATCCGCCCCGCCATGACCGCCTCTCTCGACCAACTGCACGTCGCCGTCCTCGCGGGCGGCCCCGGATCCGAGCGCGAAGTATCCCTCGCCTCGGCGAAGGGGGTCGCCGAGGCTCTCGGCGGGCGGGTGGGCCAGGTGAGCCTGGTCGACGTGCGCGGTCCCGGCTTCGGCCTGCCCGCCGGAACGGACCTCGCTTTCAACGTCATCCACGGCACGTTCGGCGAGGATGGCCAGCTCCAGGCCGAGCTGGAGCGTCGCGGCGTCCCCTACACGGGAGCTCGGCGGCTCAGCTCGGAGACGGCCTTCGACAAGGTCCTCAGCAAGCGGCGCTTCGTCGACGAGGGGGTGATCACGCCGATGTCGGAGACGATCCTCGCGACCGCAAGCGCGGCGCCGCCCGCGTCCATCGGCGTCCCCTGCGTGGTGAAGCCGCCGCGCGAGGGGTCGAGCGTGGGGGTCCACCTGGTCCGTTCGGCGGAGGAGTGGCCCGCCGCCTTCGCCGACGCGGGAAAATACTCCGACGACCTCCTCGTGGAGGAGCTCGTCGAGGGTAGGGAGCTGACCGTGGGCATCGTCGGGGACCTGGTCCTGCCCATCATTCACATCCAGCCCCGGTCGGGCTTCTACGACATCTCCAACAAGTATCCCTGGATGACGGGGCAGGGGGGCACGGACTACTTCTGCCCCGCCGACTTGCCCGAGCCGACGACCCTGGCCGTCCAGGCCGAGGCGCTCAAGGCCCACCGCGCCCTCGGGATCGAGGTCTATTCCCGCGTCGACGTGCTGCTCCGCGAGTCGGACGCGACCCCCTTCGTCCTCGAGGTGAACACCATTCCCGGGATGACGCCGAGCAGCCTCCTGCCAAAGGCGGCGGCGGCGGTGGGGATGGACTACCCAACTCTTTGTTTGAAAATTATTGAACTTTCGCTTAAGTTTAACTAATGCGAAAGAAATCGAAAAGGGCCAACGCACGCAAGTTCCGCTTCAAGTCGCTCTTCTCCCGCCGCCGTTCCCACGACGAGACGGATTGGTTTCGTTTCGAAGACGAGGCCGCGCCGACGAAGATCAGTCCGCGCAAGCGCATCCGCCGGCGCCTGCTCGTCGCCAAGCTGGCCGCGTTCGCCTGCCTTTCCGTCAGCGTTCCGCTTGCCGCCCACTGGGGCTACGGCAAGGTCTTCTTCCAGAACGAGGAGTTCGTCTTGAGGAGCCTCCAAATCCGCACCGACGGCGCCCTCAGCGTCGCCCGGCTCGCCGAGATCGCGAACGTCGCCTCGGGAATGAACTTGATGGATCTCGATCTGGAGCGGATTCAGGAGCAGATCGCGAAGCTCCCCCAGGTCGAGAAGGCCACGGTGACCCGCGAGCTGCCGGACCGCCTCCATCTGGTGGTGCGCGAGCGCATCCCCGTGGCCTGGCTTTCGGCGCCGCCGCTGGGCATCCGCCCCTGGGACATGGAGCGGGGCTTCCTCCTCGACGAGGAAGGCCATCTCTTCCGCTGTCTCGACCTGAACGAGGGCATGAAGTCCCTCCCGGTGGTGGAGTGCTTCAGGATGTCCGAGCCGGTCGAGGGCGCGAAGATCGAATCCGAAGGGGCGCTCGCCGCGCTGAAGCTGATCCTCGGGAGCGACAAGCGCTTCCTCGAGAAGGGGCTGACGGTGCGGGAGGTGCGGGTGCGGGATGAGTGGGCCGTGGAATGCGACTACGCGAGCGGACTGAAGGTCAACTTCGGCATCTACGACTACGAACGCGGCCTCGACGATCTCGCCGTCATCCTCGACCGCATGGCGCCGTCGGGGCGCAAGCTCGCGACCGTGAACGTCGCGGCCCTCAAGAACATCCCCGTGACCTTCGCGACGACGGAGGCTCCCCAGTCCGAGCCCGTCGCGAACGGCGCCGCCGAAGCGCCCGGCGCCGTGGCCGCCAACGCCGAGCTGTCGGACCAGGAAAAACACTTGCGTTCCATTTTGAGGGGCGGATAAGCTGGCGAGAGGAGCCCCGAACCTACCTTCAGAGAATCGCGCATGGCATCGTCGAACATCTACGTTGGCTTGGAAATCGGAACGTCCAAGGTCTGCATGGTCGTCGGCGAGGTTCGGGGCGACGGCGCCATCAAGATCCTCGGGGTGGGGCAGCATCCCTCCGCCGGGGTGCGGAAGGGCGAGGTCGTCGATCCCGAGACAGTGCAGACCTGCCTGCACGACGCCCTGATGCGGGCCGAAGAGCGCAGCGACGTGGAGGTGAACACGGTCTTCCTCGCGGTGACCGGCGCCCATATCCAGAGCCTGAACAACCGCGGGACCATCCGCGTCGCCGACGAGCAGATGGAGATCACCGTCGAGGATCTCGAGGAGGTGAAGAAGATCGCCCGGGACGTGCCGCTGCCGAAGGAGAACGGCTACGTCCATTCCATCATCCAGCACTACTACGTGGACGGGCAGGACAAGATTCCGAATCCCGTCGGCATGCTGGGCCAGAAGCTGGAGGCCGACTACCACATCATCCACGGGGTGAAGACGAGGATCCAGAACGCGATCAAATGCGTGCGGGAAGTGCCGCTGGAGGTCGAGGACATCGTGTTCTCCCCGGTGGCGGCGGCCCAGGTCGTCCTGAACCGCGAGGCGAAGAACGAAGGGGCCCTCCTCATCGACATCGGCGGAGGAACGACCGACTACATCTGCTTCGTCGGCGGCGCCGTGGTCGCTTCGGGCTGCGTGCCCATCGGCGGCGACCACATCACCAACGACATCGCCCTGGTGCTGAAGATTCCGCTGGCCCGCGCCGAAAAGCTGAAGGTCGCCCACGGCAGCGCCTCGTTGCGCGGGATGATCGACGTCGAGATCCCGGTGGAAGGCGAATCGGGCAAGAAGGTGAGCCAGGAGTTGCTCAACCAGATCATGAACGCCCGCGTCATCGAGCTGCTCTCGGTCGTGCACGAGCCCCTGGCCAAGCAGGGCTGCCTCGACAAGCTGGGGAAGGGGATTTTCCTCACCGGGGGATCCAGTTTGATGAAGGGCATCGGGGAGGTGGCGGAGGAAATTTTCGGAATTCCAGTGCAAAAAGCGGGGTCGGCGACGATGTCGGGGCCCTCCGCCTTGTTCGAAAATCCCCAGTACGCCACGCCGGTAGGCCTGATTCGCTATGCGCAACTCCTTGACGAGCAAAAACCAAGGAAGGGCGCTCTAAGCAAGCTGGGCGCGAAGCTCGAAAAGATCTTCGGAGCGGGGCGCTGAGGCAAGCCCCATAGTTCTAAATCGTTGACATTCGCTTCCGTTCAAGCAAAATCAAGGAACCCCATGATTGAGTACAACCAAACGGAACAGGACGAATTCACCGATGCATCGGAATTCGGCGTCAAAGTGATCGGGATCGGCGGAGCCGGCGCCAACGTCCTGGACCGGATGGCGTTGGAAGGAAGCGACGATGCGGAATTGCTAACCCTCAACACCGACATCCGGGCGCTTTCGACTTCGGTCTCGGGCCACAAGATCCAGCTCGGAGCGACCTTGCTGAAGGGGATGGGCACGGGCGGCGACCCGACGCTGGGCAAGCAGGCGGCCATCGAGGCCGTCGACGAGATCCGCAAGGCGGTCCGCAGCAGCAAGATGGTCTTCATTTGCGTCGGTCTGGGTGGCGGCACCGGTTCCGGGGCCGCTCCCGAAGTCTGCCGCATCGCGCGGGAGGAGGGCGTCTTCCTGGTCGTGTTCGCGACGATGCCCTTCAAGTTCGAGGGGGAGCGCCGCATGGACCAGGCGCGGACCGCGCTGGGCGCGATCTCCCGCTACGCCAACGCCGTCATCACCTTCGACAACGACCGCATGGGCGAGCTGATCGTCCCGAAGGACGGCGTCGCCGCCGCCTTCGCCGCCGCCGACAAGATCATCAGCCAGAGCATCCGTGCCACCATGAACGTGGTCTTCCGTCCGGGGATCATCCGGATCGGCATGGACGATCTCCTTTCCGCGCTCGACGCGGACGATTCCCGCTGCCTCTTCGGCTACGGCGTCGCGAAGGGCGACAACCGCTCGCACGAGGCTCTGGAGCAGGCGTTGAAGTGCCCGCTGCTCGATCGGGGCAAGCTCCTCAACGAGGCGCGCTCCGTTCTGGTCCAAGTCGCCGGCGGCGACACCATGACGCTCTACGAAGTGCAGCTCGTGATGGAGGAGATCTCCAAGCACGTCGGCAAGGGCACGCAGATCCTTTTCGGCACGGGCACTGACAAGCGCCTCGGCAACAGCCTCACGGTCACCATCGTCAGCTCCATCGCCGGCCCCGGGGCCGCCGCCGAGCGCGCGACCCAGGAGGAAGACTCGGCTCCCGCGCCCGCCATCAGCCTCGGCATGGCGACCGGCGATGCGACCGAGCGCGTCGAGCCGACTCCTCCCGCCATTCCCCATTACGAGGAGCAAGCTCCCCCGCTGGAGGAGACGCCAGCAAGCTACGAGGAGGAGACCACCCAGGAACCGGAGGCGGCGGACTACGGCGATGCTTCGGTCTTCGAGCCGCTCGAGGATTACGAGGAGGCCTATGCCGAGGAGACTTCCGAGGTGCCTGCCTATGCCCCGGAGCCCCTGCCGCCGCTCTACCGAACCCCGTCCGACTCGGAGGACGACGTCAACCCCATCGCCCGCGCGATGGGGGGCGCTCCCGCCGTCCCTCCGCCCATGCCGGGGACGGAATCGGCGGAGTCCGCGAGAATCGAGGCCGTGACCGAGACCTCCCAGAAGATCACCTTGACTCGCGTCGTCGGGGGCGGTGGAACCGGTCGGACCAAGGCGGGAGAAGCCGCCGACGCCTCGGCGATCCCTCCTGGCAGCCCTCCGCCGATTCACGGCGACGACGATCCGGCCGCCTTTTCCGAAGAGGCTCGGCAGCAGCAGGAGATGCTGCAACTGGAGCCCGCCGCCGGCGGACGGGGCCGCTTCTCGAAGACCGACCCCACCATCGTCGATGGCGAGGATCTCGACGTTCCGACCTTCCTGAGGAAGAAGAAGTAGGCCTCGTCAACTTCCCATCCCCAAGGCGATCTTCGGGCCGAGGTATTTCGGCCCGCTGTTCAGCAGGTGGAGTTCGCAGAGCGTTTTGACCCTGGCGAGCTTTTCGCGGAGGCGCGTTCTCAGTCCGCCGCCGAGCGAGACGTCGGCGGCGTTCCATCCCCAGGCGTCGATTCCGTGGTGACGGGCGATGTGGATGGCCCGCTCGTTCTGGAAGGCCTGGGAGACGACGATGAAGGATTCGAGGCCGAAGACCTCGCGGGCCCTCAGCACGGAGTCGAGCGTGTCGAAGCCGGCGTAGTCCCTCGCGATGGCGCCCTCGGGAACGCCCCGCTCGACCAGGGCCGCCGCCATGCGGCTCGGTTCGTCGTAGTCCTTCCTCCCGTTGTCTCCGCTCACGAGCAGGAGGCGGCATTTCCCGGCGTGGTAGAGTCGGGCCGCCGCATCCATCCGCCTGGTGAAGTAGAGGTTGGGGCGGTCTCCATCGACGGTGGCGGAGCAGCCGAGGACGAGGGCGACGGGGAGGGAGGGCAGCTCGTCGAGCCGGTCGGTGTGCCGCCCGAAGCTGGAGCGTTCGACCTGCCGGTCGCACAGGAAGATCAGCAGCAGCCCAACGAAGGCGGCGAAGAGGGGGAGCAGGCTCCAGGCGGAAAGGCGTCGGATCATGGGGCAGTCTACGGTCGCCCCCGGTCGCTTCTTTCGCCGAAAGCCGGCGTTGGTCCGGTTCGGCGGCCGTTGTCTCCGCTGCGGTGGAACGGGAGACTGGCGCTTGGCGCACCTTGCCGTATCCTCGTTTTGCTCATGTCCTATTCCTTCCTTTTCGATATCGGGAACGTGATTCTGCCCTTCGATTTTTCGATTTCGGCCCGCAAGCTCGCGGCCCGGTCGGCGGTTCCGGCGGAGGAGATCCTCGAGCGGGTCTCGCCGCTGACGACCGGGCTGGAATTGGGGACGCTTTCTCCGGAGGAGTTCATCGCCGCCGCCTCCGCGCGCATCGGCTACGAGGGGAAGCCTGGCGATTTCCGAGCCGCTTTCGCCGACATCTTCGACCCGAACCTTTCCATGGTCGCCTTCGTCGAATCGCTCAAGGCGGAGGGGGCGCCGCTCTATCTGCTCTCGAACACGAACGGCATACACGCCCCCTTCTTCGAGGCGGCCTATCCGGTCTTCGGCCTGTTCGACGGAGCCATCTACTCGCACGAGGTCGGTCTGATGAAGCCCGATCCCGGCATTTTCGAACTGGCGAGAACGAGGTTCTCCCTCCAGCCGGAGCGCACCATCTACATCGACGACCTCGCCGAGAACTGCGAGGCCGGCGCGGCGGTGGGCTTCCGATCCCTGGTCTACGCGAGGGAGCGGCATGGGGAGTTCCTGGAGACCGTCTCGGCCCTGTTGCCTCAAAACTAAAAGACACCGAAGAAGGGCATAATCAGGCGGCTTTCGGTGATTCCGTGGTGTCTTTTGGGGTGGTTG
>CAYMMC010000177.1:0-6564 GCA_964391125.1 uncultured Akkermansia sp. | reverse complement strand
CTCTAGCGGGCGGCTTCGAGCTTCCACAGTCCTGCGAGGGAGGCGGCGCTGGCGTAGGTAGCGGGGTCCTCCGAGCGGAGGAAGGCGATGAGGCGAGAGGCCTCTCCGGTGGGTTGGATCTTGCGGAGCTTGGCGGCGCTGTCGAGGGCGGCGAGGACGGCGGTGTGCCGGGCGGGGGATGCCCCGTCGCGCAGGGCGAAGGCGAGGAGACGGTCGAGGTCGGCGGCCGACCCTGTCTTGGAGAGCCAGTCGGCGACCCCGTCGATTTCGGCTGCGGAGGCGAGTTCGCCGGACTCGAGGGCGGCGAGGATCAAGGGGACGCCGACGGGTTCGTTGAGAGCGCGGACGGCGTAGAGGAGCTGCGCCGGCGTGTCGAAGGGGTTGCCGGCGGCGACGGCGGGCTTCCAGCGCTCGGCGTGCTCGCGGCAGATGGACCAGACGGCGAAGTCGAGGAATTCGTCGATTTCGACCGCGACGCCGGCATCGGTGGCTCCTTGCAGCGCGCGCAGGGCGATTTGCACGGTGTCGGGAGAATCGAGCTGGGCGAGCACGCTGACGGCCCAAAGGCGGACCTGAGGATGCGGATCGGCGACGGCCTTCTCCGCCACGGCGAGGGCTTCGGGGATCTCGGCGGCATCGTAGTAGAGGGCTCGCAGGGCGGCGGCGCGGACCTTGTGGCTGTCCGAGGAGAGCAGGGCGAGGGCTTCGGCGGGAGCAAAGCGGTTGATCGTCTGCGAAGCCCAGACTTTGCGGAGCGCGAAAAGGTCGGGATCCACTCCGGCGGGAGCGGTGGCGGACTTCAGCGCGGTCTCGACCGACGCCGCGTCGCGGGATCGCAATTCCACCGCGGCCGCGTTGCGGGTCCAGCCGTCGGGGGCGTTCAAGGCGACGATCAGCTCGGGTTCGGTGGCGCTCGCGATGTCCGGCTTCTTCACCAGCTCGCGCCCCTCGAAGGTGATGCGCCAGATGCGCCCGTGGGCGTGGTCGCGGCGCGGGTCGCGGAAATCGACCTCGCCGTGCTGGATGATGGGGTTGTACCAGTCGGCCACGTAGATCGCGCCGTCCGGCCCCATCTTGACGTCGATGGGGCGGAAGGCCCCGTGGCTGGAGGAGACGAGGTCGGCGAGCTGAGTCGAGGTGTAGGCGCTGCCCTGGTCGGTGAGCCGGAAGAGATTGATGCGGTTGCCGCGGAAATCGGGCGCGGCGAGGGCGTCCTGGAGCGCGTCGGGGAGGTGGCGTCCGGTGAGGAACTCGAGGCCGCAGTGCTTCGGCTGCCCCGGATTGAGGCCCGAAAGGATGCGCGTCGCCCCGGGCGAGGTCATGAAGACGCTGCGGGGGAAGACGAAATTGATGCCCTGCCCGCCGGCCCCGTCGGTCATGAAGCTCTGGCCCCAGGTGTCGAAGGCGTGGCCCCAGGCGTTGACGAGCCCCTTCATGAAGACCTCGGCGCGGCGCGTCTCGGGCCGGTAGTGCCACATGCCCCCGCCGAGGAGGCGGCGCACCCCGTAGGGGGTTTCCAGGTGGGTGTGGATGTAGATGGACTGGTTCATCCACAGCATTCCCTCCGGCCCCCAGCGGAAGGTGTGGACGAGGTGATGGGTGTCCTCGGTGCCGAAGCCTGACAACACGACACGGCGTTCGTCGGCCTTGCCGTCGTCGTCGCTGTCGCGGAGGAAGAGGACCTCGACCGAGTTCGCCACGTAGGTGCCGCCATCGCCGGGAAGGACCGCCGTGGGAATGTGGAGATCGTCGGCGAAGACGGTGTGCTTGTCGGCCACGCCGTCCCCGTCGGCGTCCTCGAGGACGACGATCCGGTCGTTCTCCTCCTGTCCCGGCTGGATGTGCGGGTAGAGCGGGCTGTTCACCACCCAGAGACGGCCCTGCGCATCCCAGTTCATGTGGGTGGGGCTGGAGACGGCCGGTTCGCTGGCGAAGAGCTCGATTTTCGCCCCCTCGATCAGCTTGAAGGCGGCAAGCTGTGCCTCCACGCTGGGATCGGGGATGTCCCGCAGACCGTTCTGGGCGGCGAGGGGGGAGGTGGCGACCGCCACGGCGGCGAGGAGGGGGAGTTTCGGGCGGGTCATGGAGAAGGGCTGTTGCCGCAGCAAAAGGTGAAAAGCAAAAGGTAAAAGCAGGGACAGGAAGATCAGTCCGTGTTCAGGCAGGGCAAAACAGGCGGAGATTACAATTACTGTAAATTTTACGATTGAAAATAAGGGGGGTCATATGGGATTCCTTTGAAAAAATATTCCATCAAGTCGGAGGAAGACGAACGCAAAGTGCTGGCTCAAGTGGCGGACAGCCCAAAGGCCAGCCGCCGTGAAAGTCAGGAGCGCGGTGCATCCCGCCGGAGAAAGCGCCTTTGTAGCGGCCATGGAAGACGCAGTGACAGCAAATCGACCATCAGGCAGGCAGGGTGGGTGGGTTGCCGTTGGGCGGTGCGGGCGGTGCGGGCGGTGCGGGCGGTGCGGGCGGGGCGACCGGGGCGGTTTGTCCGTGGACTGCGGTCGGTCCGAACGGGAGATCGAGTTCGATGCGAAGATCGCGGTCGGATGCGCGGCAGGCTCAGGGTCCGCAAAGAGCCCGCCTCCCTTGTTCCCATCCCCAGTCCGCGGACGTGAGGACGTTGCCTGAAGGTCCGGAATCCCTGTTCAAAAAATGCTTTACCTGAAATTTCCGGATTGATAGGCTCGGACGGTCTCCGGAGCGCGGAGCGTTGTCCCGGCAGTCTCCCTTTTCGGAACCAACGGAGCTGCCGCCTGTGGCAATGGGCGACGGCGACATCGTTCGCCGTTGGCGGAAAGTTCCCGAAACAGACACTCACACGACCATGAAACCGAAGAAGCGCCCCATTCGAATTCAACCGACTTCGATCCTCATTGCGTGTTTCGCGCTCTCTCCCGCTTTCGGCGCAGACGAGGCCGAATTGCCTCAGGAGGTTCAGAAACTCAACGAGAGCTATGCGCGGGAGATCGCGCGAGTTCTTCCTCCCATTCAAGAAAAGTACATTGAAGCTCTTGAGCGCATCCTTGAAAGCTATACGAAAGCCGGATCCTTCGAGAAGGCAATGCTGATCAAGAAGCAAATCGAGAGCGCGAGGCGATGGGAGAGCCTTCCTTTGCCGAAATTCCGAAGTGGAAAGGATGAGGATCTGACTCGATCGGAATTCGAGGATTGGCTGAAGACGAAGTCCTTTTCCTTCCGTGGCGTTTCGCAGGTCACGCTGGAATTTGACAAGAGGAAGGTCCGGTGGATCGTTGGAGGCGAGCTGCGGGAGTACGACTTCAAAGTCCCTGGAAAGCGGAGTGTCGTCATCGAAGGCGCCCAAAACTTCCGGTTGGAGTTCGTCGACGATCTTTCAACGGGCACGTTTGAGTCGAATCTTGGCAAGTATCCCCTCACCATCGTCGATCGCAAATAGTGCGCGGGGCACGCTACGAGCCCATCAAGGCCCGAAGCTGTCGCTTCAGCTTGCGCTGCTGCTTCCTCAGCTTGGCTACCTTCCGCTTGAGCTTGGTCTTCTTGGGACCCTGGGCCTTCTTGGCCTGCTTCTGTAGCTTCTTGAGCTTCGTCTGCAGCTTCTTGGCGTCCCGGTTCAGCTGCGCGATTGCCATCGCGTTGGATGGCGGAGCGGTCGGCCCGGCATCCGTCGGCAGGACGCCGAAGGTCGCCTTGTAGATGGCGTCCGTGTCGTCGTCGAAGGCCACCTGGAAATACACCGCATCCCCCACCCAGGCGTGGCCCGGATTGATGGAGAAGGACTCCGGCGTCCGCCCGCCGAAATCCGTCCGCAGGTCCACGATCGGCTCCACCGTCCCGCCGAGGTCCGTGTAGATGCCGTATTCCAACGATGGCGACGAGCTGCTGTCCTGCCACGCCAAGAAGACCACCTTCCCGTCCCGGATGGTGGGGTCGGAGAATTTACGGAAAAGAGTTCCCCCGCTGCCAGGAACCGCCGTCTGGTTGCTGGCCACCAGCGAGAGCTGCCCGTCGGCGATCTTGTAGAGATACTGGTCCGAGTTTCCGGCGACGAACGCGTAGTCCGTGCCGCTCTTGACGACACGCGATTGGTTGAAAGAAAAGCCGAGCACGCCTCCCTGCGGAGCGGGCGTGCTGTTGTTGACGATCGTCCTCAATCCGCTGCCATCCCACTCGTAGATTCCCGCCGCGCCGCTGCCCCGGCCCGCGAAGACCACCTTCCCGCCTTCCGCGTAGGGAAGGTTGCTGCGTTCGAAATCGGAGAAGGTCGAGGCGGAATCGGGGATGGGATCGCCCTTCGTCGCGATTTTCGTGATGTTCCCTCCCTGCCAGTACAGGATGGAGGCGGGCTGCGCGGGTGTGATGTCCGTGGGCTGGATGAGGAAGGCCACCTTTCCGCCATCGAAGGTCGCGGGACCCACGAGATCGCGGGGCAGGGGCGACGGGTAGCCGGGATACTCCGTCGTCCTGTCCAGGATCCGCTGCCCCGCGGGCATGAGGTGGATCCCGGTGTAATAGCTGTTCGGCTCCCCCGGCATGTAGTTCGCGTACGCGGACATCAGGTACGAGCCACCGGACAGGCCTCGGATCACTAGACTGATGCCGATCTGTGCCTCGTCGATCTCATCCCCCGATGCCACGAGCAGGGCGCCATTCCGATAGATGCCGTGGGGCGGCGCATGCTCCGAGGAGTCGTCCCTCTTGGTGTAGTAGACGTCGACGCCGTCGCTCCAGGGGGCCGAAAACGCCGTCCCGGAGTTCTGTGCCGGGACATCGTCGATTTGCTCCAGTTCGACCACCAGGCCGGCCTTGGCGGCGGGGAGGATGGCGAAGCTCAGCAGGGCGGGAATCCAGAGCGGGGAGGTTCTCATGGCCGTGCCGGACGAAAGATGGATCATGCGGCCCTTCGCGGAGTTTCCGCATGGGGCGTGGCTTATCTACAGTCAGGGTATTCAACGGCGGGTAGCGACGCAAGTCCAAAGCGGCGTTCGGTCAAAAAAAATCACTTCGCGCGTCGAACTTTGGGGGCGAGAGAGGGGCTGTCCTGCGGCTGGTTTCGCCAGCCAATGAGCTGTTTCTTGAAATTGTGGATATGGGAATTTTGGAATTCATCGACCATTTCGATCCCCAGAGCGCCGTCGGAAAAATGCTGGAAGATTGTTGACCCGCCGAGCCGAATCGGACTATCCTCGCTTTGTATAAGTGTTCCAGATGCTCCGCCGTCGGAGGGCCGGGGCAGCAAGCGGACGAGAAGACAATCCCCAGCAACGAGGACCCATGAGCCAACCTTCCCGATCACCAGTCCTTCTCGCCGCCGTCGCCTTCGCTCTTGGGATCCTGCCTTCTCCGGCCGCCCTCTCGGACGAGATCTTCCTGAAGTTCGAAGTCACGATGTCCGACTTCGTGCAGCTCGAACACCAAGGCAACCCGGTGGACGGTGGCGGGATCGCCTCGCCGTATGATCCGATCGTGGTGCGCTTCACGGTGCGGCACGACTTCGACACCGCGCTGCCGTCCGCTGAGGGTCCGCCGACGATCACCGGCCATCAACTGATCACCACTCCTCCGCACGGGCGGAGCCCCACGTTCAACATCGACTACTCCCCGGGGGAAAACGGTTTGGAGGACCCGACGAACTACCTCTACTACAATGGCGGCTTCGACGTGGAGGCGGGGACATTGGAATACACGCTTGGCTTCTTTGTGCACGATCTCGGCGGCGATCCCTATTTTCACAATATCCAGTTCCGGGATTGGACGGACGTGGGGGGCGGCTTGGGCCTCAGCTCTCTGTGGGTGCCGAACGAAGCGACGGTGACGGTGACGGTGGTCGAAGGCGGCGACGACGCCACCGCTCCGACGACGCCGAACGCGAACGAGGTCGAGCGCCAACGCTTGACCAGGGCGGCCAAGAAGTTTCAGAAACAGATCAAGGCTTTGAAGGGGAAGATCAAGGCGGCGAGAAAGAAGGGGCAAAAGGTCAAGATAAGGAAGCAGCAGGCCAAAATGCGGAAGCTGACGAGGAAGCTGCGCACGGCCCGGAATCAGCTTCGGGCGCTGTGACGCCGGGAACTTGCGCCGCTCTGCCGCCGGGATTGCCGGTTCCGGTCGGCGGAGGGCTGCGAAATCGGGAGCGTCCGCCTGAACGGCTTCCGAGCAGGATCGTCGGCGGCAAGATGCTTCGCGGCCGGATTCTTCACACAAAATCCATTGACTCGGAAGCGGGAACCGGCAGATGCTGGGACGCAGATGATCGCCGCCGCCTATCCCTCCCGCCATTGGTGGATCGCCCTCCTCTCGGGCATCCTGTTTCTCGTCGTCGGCGCCTGGGTGCTGGGGACGCCTCTGGAAAGCTTCCTCGTGCTCGCGACCCTCTTCGCGGCGATGTTCCTGGTGAACGGCATCCTGGAGATCGCCACCGCCCTCCTGGAGCGCAAGGAGACGCGCGGCTGGGGATGGGGCCTCGCCGGCGGGATCGTGGATCTCGCCGTCGGCACCATCCTGGTGGCGAATCCGATGCTCAACATCGCGATTCTCCCCTTCGTCGTCGGTTTCGGGGTGATGTTCCGCTCCGTGATGGTCGGC
>CAYMMC010000176.1:0-6573 GCA_964391125.1 uncultured Akkermansia sp. | reverse complement strand
GCCGGATCTTCGGCTGCAAGGGCGCCTGCGCGATCCTGCCAGAAAAGCGATGAGGCCGACGCCTCAAAAATAGAACGGCCCCGAGCCGCGGATCTCCGACTCCTCGTCCCCATCCTCCTCGGCGATCGTCTCTTCGAGCTCGCGCCCGATGGCTTCGGAATCCTCCGCCTCGTCCGCCGCATTCCCTTCGGCGTCCCCTTCTTCCCGCTCGTCCCCGCCGGCCTCGTCGTCGAACTCGAAGACCTTTCCCTCCTCGTCGCGATCGTCGTCCGAGAAAATGGCGAGCCCCTCCGGGGCCTCTTCGACGACCGGAGCCTCTTCGAGGAAAGCTTCGAAAACCGGCTCGAACAGCGGCGCTTCGTCCTGGCCGACCAGCTCGACCCCGTCCTCGACAAGCGTCCCGCCCCCGACCGCCGGGAGGGGCGGCGACAGCACCACCGACAGATCGTCCTCCTCCTCGTCGTCCCAAGGTTCGAAAACGGCGTCCCGGGATTCGGCGGAGGATGGCTCCTCCTCCTCTTCTTCCTCCCCCTCCTCTGCCGAACGCGTCCCCTCGCTCCGGTCCATCTCCACCTCTTCCTCCTCGAAAGGGGAATCGATCGGCAGGTCCAAGGTCGAAGGCGGACTGGACGGCTCGATCACGATTTCGGGATCGCCGAAGTCGATCGGTTCATGGATCCCCCGCGGCTCGCCCGTCTCCGCGGTTCCGTCCTCCTCCAAGGAGCGGCGAAGGTCCAGGGCCGCGAAGGCCTCCTCCAGCTCGGGCTCGGGGTCGAAGGGGAATTCGTCGGCCAGGGCGGCGGAGTCCCCTTCCCACCGCGACGCCGCGTCGTCTTCGCGGGCAGCCACCGGTGGAGACGCGGGCGACGAGGCGGGATGCACCTCGCCGAGGACCTCCACGAGCGCCTCGTCGATGGTGAAGGCCTTCTGCCGGACGAGCCCGGCGGGGCGCGCCGCCTCGGCGACGGCCACGAGGATGAAGCGATGCACCGTCTCCTTCAGATAGACGAAGCGGTTTCCTCCGAAGTGGAGGCTCTCGAGCGCCCCGGTTTCGCCGAGACGCGCCACCAGGGCGCGCATCGCTCCGCTCGCCCCGGCGACGAGGGCGGAGATGATCTCGACGGTCACGTCGGCCTCGCTGGAGATGCCGGCGACGAGCGCGCCGCTGCGGTCCACGACGAGCACGGTCTCGAGCCCCGCATCCTCGGCGAATTCCCGCAGCAGGTCCTCGGCGCGGGCCGCCGTGGCCTCGTCGATCTCGAGAGGCACCGCCGCGGTGATGTCCGCTTCGCTGCCCGGCGCTTCCTTGTCTCTGCTTTCCATGGATTGGTCCTTAGCGGGACTCGGCGCGTCCCTTGGTGCCCGGCCCCCGGTCCCCGCGGCGGTGAAGGTCGCTAGGAGCTGAGAGCCAAGGACGCTTTATAGCGCTTCTCCGCGGATAGGGAAGCATGAAATCCCCGCAGAACCCCGCGGACGACCCAATCCAAGGTCGCGAACACTTGGTAGCCGGACACCGCGCAGGCGAGGAAGGAGGGGGCTCGCACCGACAACGCGTCGTCGAGCCGCTCCGGCTCCATCGCGTCGGCCTGATCGCGCTTGTTGTATTGGTAGGCCATCGGGATCCGCTCGGGATCGAGCCGGTTGGCGCACAGGGCGTCGCGGCAGCCGAGCCAGGCCTCCAGGTTCGCATCGAGCCGCCCCCGGGAGGAATCGGCCACGAAGACGATCCCGTCCGCCCCGGCCAGAACGCTCCTTCTCGTCTCGGCAAGGAGGCTCTGCCCCGGTACGGCGTAGAGCTGGAAACGGGTGCGGTAGCCCGCGACGACCGTCTCGTGGACGGGGAGGAAGTCGAAGCAGATGGTCCGGTTCGTCTCGGTGGCGATGGAGACGAGATCGCCCCGCATGACCGGATCGAGGCGACGGTGGATGTACTGGAGATTCGTCGTCTTGCCGCCTTCGGGGGGGCCGCAGTACACGATCTTGAACTGAACTTCGCGGCTGTCGTGTCGGACCAGAGCCATGGCAAGGAGAATGGTGGGCTACTCGCGCAGCTTGCCGATGCTGCGGGCGACGAGGATCAGCTTCTCCCTCACGCCGGGCTGGAACGCGGGATCGTCGTGGTGGACCGTGACGCAGCTCTCGCCCTCGAGGAACAGGCTGACGACTCCGCGGTCGGTCTGGAGAGTGAAGGTCCGGGCCTCGGGCAGGCCCGTGAGCTTGGCGAGGCTGCGCAGCGTGGCGACCATCTCGCGGGCCTCGTCGCCGACGCGCTTCTCCTCGTTGCGCGAGGCCTGGACGAGCTTCCCGGGGAGGGAAAGCGAGCAGCTGAGGACACCGGGCAGGCCCGCGACCTTCCGCGCCACCTTCGAGAGGTTGAAGGACTCGCCCGTCGAGAAGATCGCCCGGAGCTCGAGATCGCGCTCGTCTTCGGGACAGACGCCGGACGGGACACCCGCCACCATGGAGGAGAAAGCCGGAGAAAGCGGGACAGGCTCGCGGTCCGCCGGGGAGAAGGGCTCGGCGACGGGCGCGGGAGGCTCCGCCGCGACCGCCGGAGCGGGGAAAGGATCCGTCCTTTCCACCGCGGCCGCCTCCTCAGGCGGTTCCGGAGCCGTCGCGGCCGCTGGGGGAACGGTCTCCTGCGACATCGGAGCCGTCGGCTTCGGCTCGGGCGCCGCGACCGGCGCCTCCGAAAAGGTCGGCAGGCCGAAGCCGACCGGAACCGGGGGCGGCGTCTCGCCCGGGCCCGCCGGGGCGGACGGCACATCGAAGGACCAGGGCGTCCCGGCGGCTTCTCCTTGAGAGGGAGACGGCTCCCCCGCTCCACCGTGCGCCGGAGGGAATCCGCCGCCGAACCCCTGGGCAAAAGGCTGGCTTGAGCCGGACGGAGGGCCCGGATCGGGGGAAGGGATCCCGACCGGCTCGCCGGGGCCGGCTGGGGCGATCGCATCGTCCGTCGCAGGCGACGTCGGCGCCGGGCTCGCCCCCCATTCGGGAGGAGCGGACGCCTGGCTCAAAAGCTTTCCGATGTTCTCGAAGGGCGCGTCGACGAAACCGGCGGCGGGATCTTGGGGCGACCCGCCCTCTTCGACGCCCTTCCCGCTGAACATCGCGCCCCAGACCCCCTCGGGCTCCTTTTCCGAGGACTTCGCCTCGTCGGAAGGCGCGGGCTTTCCTGGAAAGGGCAGCTCGGCGTCGGCGTCGGCGGCCTTGGAAAAGAGCGTTTGGAATCCTTGCCCGGCGTCGTCCTTGGGCACAGGCTTTCCGAAAGGGGCGAAGCCGGAGAATGGGTCGCCGTCGCCGGCCTCTCCCGATTTCGGCGCGGCAGGAGGGCCCGAAGATTCCGCCGCCGCCTGATCCGATCCGCCGAGATCCGGGAAGAAGACGCCCTTCATCGGCGGAATCTCGGAGGAGAACGGATTCTTCTTCGAAGCGCTCGCCCCGAAAGGAGCCTCCTGGCCCGACGCGTCCGGCGATCCACTTGCCGCCGGCGACCAGAACGGGTTCTTCCCCGGATCCTCCGAGAAGCCCGAGCCATCCGGCTTGGTCCCCTCCGGTTTTCCGAACAAGAGCTTTTCCGCGAACAGCGGCGCGGCTCCCGTCGCCGGGGTCGCGCCGAGACGGGGGGGCAGGGTCACCACGCTGTCGTTCAGCGGCGTGATCTCGACGGCGAACAGCTCCGGGCAAATCCGGTAGATCGCCGAAAGAGGCACGTCGAGCGTCCCGTCGCTCGGCAGGGGGACGTTCACCTCCTTCTCCATCGGAATGCCGCTCTGCGCGGCGATGGCCTTGGGGATGTAGGGAAGCAGCTCGCTCGCAAGGAAGGTCTGGGTCGGAGGCGGAGCGGGCGCCTCCGACTCCGGGCGCCCCCGCCCCGGCGAACTCGCTGCGGGAAAGCCGTCCGGAATGGCATCGGCATCGGAAATCTCGAACTCGGAATCGTCCGGGGAGAAGATGTTTCGAAACGAGAAGGACATGGCGGTCGGGCCGATGAAGGACGGTTCTTATAAAATCCACAGGCTAGAAAACCAACTAGAGCGAAGCGGATTTCATTTTATGGTTATTCTAAAAAAAGCAGATTAAATGGATTGAGCCGATTAATCAAGACATTTTTATAATCTGTCTTGCTGAATCGAAAGGCCCGTCCCCAGACGGCGAAGACGCCCGGCCATCCACGGGCCATCCTGCCCCCAAAAGGGCCGCCCGATGGAGCTGGGACGCCTTCCGGCGAGGACAGCGCTTGTCATCGGGGCGATTCCGGGCAAGGTTCCCGCGTTCCCCATTTCCGCTTCCATCCCCGCAAACCCGATCTACCTTCCGAACATGGAATTCGTCTCAACCCGCGGCGGCGGCCAGCCCGTCGGTTTCAACGAGGCCTTCGCGCGCGGGCTCGCCCCCGACGGCGGCCTCTACGTGCCGCGCCGGCTGCCGATGCTGCCGCAGACCATCCTGGTCGAGGACGCCCTTCCCTACCCCGCCCTGGCCTGGGACTTCCTCGGCCTCTTCGACGGCGACCACGACAGCGACCACCTCTCCGAAATCGTCGACCGCAGCTACGGGAGCTTCAGCGACACGATGAACGCGCCGCTGCAGCAGCTCGGCGAGAACCTCTTCGTCCTCGAACTCTTCCACGGCCCCAGCCTTTCCTTCAAGGACTTCGGCCTCCAGCTCGTCGGGAGCCTCTTCGAGGAGCAGATCGAGCGCACCGGCGTCCCCATCAACGTCCTCGGCGCGACCTCGGGCGACACCGGCGCGGCCGCGATCCACGGCCTCGCCGGGAAGAAGGGGGCCAAGGTCTTCATCCTCTATCCGAAAGGCCGCATCTCCGAGCTGCAGGAGCGCCAGATGGCCTGCACCGGGGCGGGCAACATCTACCCCATCCCCATCGAGGGCACCTTCGACGACGCCCAGGCCATCGTGAAGGAGCTGATGGGCGACCTGGAGTTCAAGGAGAGGATGCGCCTCTCCGCGATCAACTCCATCAACGTCGTCCGCGTCCTGGCCCAGTGCGTCTACTACATCCACGCCTACACCCAGCTCCCGCCAGACAACCGGGACGACATCAGCTTCGTCGTCCCCACCGGCAACTTCGGCAACATCTTCGCCGGCTGGATGGTCCACCAGATGGGGCTTCCCGTGGACCGCTTCGTCGTCGCGACGAACCAGAACGACATCCTCTACCGCCTCTTCAACACCGGCGAGTACAAGCCCGACCGGGTCCAGCCGAGCCACGCCCCCTCCATGGACATCCAGGTCGCCTCGAACTTCGAGCGCTTCCTCTACTACCACAACGAGAAGGACGCCAAGGCGACCCTCGCGCAGATGGAGCAGTTCAAGAAGGACGGCTCGATCGAGATCGCGAACTTCAACGCGAGCAACTTCTCCGCAGTCCGCAGCACCGACGAGGACATCCTGCGCAACATCCGGGCGGTGAAGGAGAAATACGACTACGTGGTCGATCCGCACACCGCCTGCGGCTTTCCCGAACTCGACCCCTCCAGCACCCACGTGGTCCTCGCCACCGCCCATCCCGCGAAATTCCCCGACGTCATCGAGAAGGCCATCGGCGAACGGCCCGCCGACCCCTCGCTGGAGCGGATCAAGAAGCGCGAGATGGTCCGCCATCCCGTCGAGGCCAGCGCCGACGCCGTGCGGAAGTTCCTGGAGGAGAACGGGCTGTAGGCCACGTCGGGCGCCGGGGAACCGGCGGACACGGCGGCCAAGGCCTTCGCGCCCGAGCCCAGCCCCTCGCATTCGCGGGACCGGACCGCGGCAGTTTCGGGTGGCGAGGCGGGGAGACTTCGGTCAGGGTGGCCCGCATGAGGACACCCCCTTCCCCCGCCCCTCTCCCCGCTTCCTTCCGCGTCGCCCCCGCCCGTCTCGCCGCAGTTCTGCTCGTCCTGCTGTCGAGCGCTGCGCTGGCGGGCAACGTGAGGGACTACGGCGCCGTCGGCGACGGAGCGGCCGACGACACCGCCGCCATCGAGCGGGCGCTCGCGGAAAGCGGGTCCGGCGAGATCGTCTTCCCCAAAGGCGACTACCGGATCACCCGCACCATCGAAATTTCGCTGCGGGAGCGGGGCCGCACCAGCCTGAGCGGCGAGGGCGGCACCGGGCGGGTGGTGATGGCGGGTGCCGGCCCCGCCTTCCGCTTCGTCGGGAGCCACGCCGGCACCGCCTCGCCCGCCGGGTTCGCCCCGGAGACCTGGGAGCGCGAGCGCATGCCCCAGGTCGAGGCCCTGGAGATCCTCGGCGCCCATCCCGAAGCCGACGGCATCGAGTTCGTCCAGACGATGCAGCCCACCCTGCGCGGCGTGCTCGTCCGGGAGGTCCGCCACGGCGTCCTCCTCTCGATCCGCAACCGCAACCTGCTCATCGACGCCTGCCACATCTACAATTGCTCCGGGGTCGGGGTCCTCTTCGACCGGGTCAACCTGCACCAGGCCATCGTCCAGGGCAGTCACATCAGCTACTGCAAGGGCGGGGGCATCAAGATCGTCGACGGCGAGATCCGCAACTTCCAGATCACCGGCAACGACATCGAATACAACTTCGACCCCGAGGCCGAGGCTT
>CAYMMC010000175.1:0-6670 GCA_964391125.1 uncultured Akkermansia sp. | reverse complement strand
CGCCAACGAGCTGCCTCCGGTGGTCACCGGGCTGGTGGTGGCGGGAATCTTCGCTGCGGCGATGTCGAGCATCGACTCGGGCGTGAACTCGATCACCGCGGTGGTGACGCGGGACATCCTGGACCGCTTCGGGCGGGCTCCGCAGACGGACGAGGCGCAGGTGCGCTTCTCTCGCCGCCTCTCCTTCGGCATCGGCGTGGCGGTGGTGCTGGCCAGCACGCAGATGAGCCGCATCCCCGGAAATTTCATGGAGATCACGAACAAGACGGTCAACTTGCCCACCGTGCCCCTCGCCCTGCTCTTCGCCTTTGCGCTCTTCTTCCGCCGGACCAGCGTGGCGGGGGCCTGGATCGGCTGCCTCTCCAGCCTGGCGGCGGCCATCCTGGTGGCCTTCTCGGGACCGATCTTCGGCATGGATCCGGAGACGGGCCGCGATCCGGTCAGCTTCCAATGGGTGACCGCCGCCGCCCTGCTCGCGGGCTTGGCGGCCGGCTGGCTGGGCAGCTTGGCCTTCCCCCGAAGGGAAGCCGCCGACGCCGCCTGATCCGCCATGCCCTTGACCGAACAACGCCTGGAATGCGACGTTCTCGTGGCCGGGGGCGGCATCGCCGGCGTGTGCTGCGCGCTCGCGGCGGCCCGGCTCGGCGCCCGCACCATCCTCTGCCAGGACCGCTCCGTCCTCGGCGGCAACGCCTCCAGCGAGGTGCGCATGCACATCGTCGGCGCCACCGGTCTCCACGGGGGAGAGGCGCTCCAGGACGAGCGGCGCGAAGGCGGCATCATCGAGGAGCTGCGTCTCGATCTCGCAGTGCAGAATCCGCAACGCTCGCCCGCGCTGATGGATCTGCTCCTCTACGACAAATGCCGCCGCGAGCCGAACCTCGAGCTGCACCTCAACACCGCGGTGGTCGGCGCCAGCGTCGAGGGCGATCTCGTCCGCGAAGTGCGCACCGAACGCCATTCCACCGAAGAGGCCTTCGCGATCCGGGCGGAGATCTACGTCGACTGCACCGGCGACGGACGGCTCGGAGTCGAGGCGGGCGCGCCCTTCCTGCGCGGACGCGAGAGCAAGGCGCAGTTCGGCGAATCCCTCGCCCAGGACGAGGCGGACGGGAAGACTCTCGGCTCCACCATTCTCTTCCAAGCCCGCCGGCACGAGCGTCCCATGCCCTTCGCCGCCCCGCCCTGGGCGCGGCGCTTCGAGGAGGCGGATTTCAAGCTGCGGCCCTACGCCCAGAGCGGCTTCGATCTCGGACTCGAATACGGCTACTGGTGGATCGAGTGGGGCGGCTGCCTCGACACCGTCAGCGACAACGAGCGCATCCGCGACGAGCTGCTCGCCATCACCCTCGGCGTGTGGGACTTCGTCAAGAACCGCTCCGACGCCGACGCCTCCCACTGGGCCCTGGACTGGATCGGCTTCCTTCCGGGCAAGCGCGAGAGCCGCCGCTTCGTCGGCCAGCACGTCCTCTCGGAGAGCGACCTCCTCGAGTCGCGCGCCTTTCCCGACGCCATCGCCTACGGCGGCTGGCCCATCGACACGCATCCGCCGGAGGGCGTCGACGCGCCGGACCTGCCGCCCTGCGCCCAGCATCCCCTGCCCTACCTCTACGACATCCCGCTGCGCTGCTGCGTCTCCTCAGGGCCGCGCAACCTGATGTTCGCCGGCCGCAACCTCTCCGCCACCCACATCGCCTTCGCCTCCACCCGCGTCATGGCCACCTGCGCCGTCGTCGGCCAAGGGGTCGGCACCGCGGCCGCCCTCGCCGCGAGACGGGGCGTCCCGCCCGCCGAGATCGCGGCGGACTCCGGCCTCCTGCGCGAAATCCGCCAACAGCTCCTCGGGGACGACTGCCTCCTCATCGGCGCGGAAAACGACGACGGGCGCGACCTCGTCCGACGGGCCTCGCGCCTCTCCGCCTCCAGCTCCCGGGCGGAGGCCGGCCCCGAGAACGTGCGCAGCGGCGTCACCCGAACCCTCTCGAGCGTGCCGCCCGACCGTCTCCGGCCCGGCCTGCATCGCTGGATGAGCGAGTCGCTGCCCGCCTGGCTGGAGATCCGCTGGGACGAGCCCGTCGCGCTCCGCGAGATCGTGCTCGTCTTCGACACCGGACTGCATCGCCTCCTCGCGCTTTCGCAGGCCGACGGCTACACCCGGAGGATGCTCTGGGGCCGCTCGCAGCCCGAGACCTTGCGCGACTACGTCCTGCACCTCGAAAGCGCCGCCGGCTGGCGGATCGCGGATCGCGTCGAAGGCAACTACCAGCGCCGCCGTGTCCACCGACCCGACGTCCCGACGCCCGTCTCGGCCCTTCGCATCGAGGCGATCACCAGCAACGGCATCGACCACGCCCGCATCGTCGAAGTCCGCGCCTACGCCTGAGCCCTCGGTGGCCCCGCCGTTGGCCGATGGAACCGAGACGGCACGGAGGCACCGCCCCGAGCTCGATGAGCTCGGCCACAGGCGAGGGCGCGTTCGGGTGCGCCCTGTAGGCGAGGTCATCGACCTCGTGCCCGAACGCCGGAAAGGCATCCGCCCCGAGCTCGATGAGCTCGGCTACAGGCGAGGGCTCACTGTCCCAATCCGGCGACGATGCGATGGAGCACTTCGAAATACTCCCGCAGCTCCGCCACCGGCATGGTCAGGGGCGGGGCCACGCGGATGACCTTTCCGGCGAGCGGGCCGAGCAAATGCACGCCGCGCCCCTGCTCGTCGCCCAGGTAGGCGAGGCGCACGATCTCGTGGGCGACTTGCTCGGCGCTCAGATCGCCGACGGCCTGGCATTCGATCCCCCAGACGGTGCCTTCGCCGCGGACGTGGAGGATCGCGGGCAGTTCGTTCAGCTTCACCAGGCATTCCTCGATGGCGGCGCTGAGGACGTGCCCCTGTCCGATCACGTCCTCCTGCTCGAACTCGTCCAGAGTCGCGAGCACGGCGGCGCAGCCGAGCGGATGGGCGCTCCAGGTGTCCGAGCCCTCGCCGTAGCCGAGGCGGGCGAAGACGTCGGCGCGGCCCACCACCGCATCGACGGGCATCCCGTTGCCGAGGCCCTTGCCGAGGGTGACGAGGTCGGGCTCGACGCCGTATTCGCTGAAGGCGTACATCGAGCCGGTGCGCCCGAAGTTCGCCTGGATCTCGTCGAGGAAGAAGAGGAGATCGTTCTCGTGGCAGAACTCGGCCAGCATCTGCATGTATTCCTTCTGCGGGTGATAGGAGCCGCCGCCGCCGAGGTAGGGTTCGGTGATGAGAACGCAGAGCCGGTCGCCGAACTCGGCCTTCAGCGCCTCTAGCTCGGCGCGGTAGGGGGCGAGGTCGAGAGGCTGGCGGCGAGCCTCGAGGCTGCGGCATTCCTCCTTCGGGAAGCTGATGAAGCGGACGCGGGGATCGCGCTCCTTGTCCGTCTCGCTGCCGGTCACCGCGCCGGAGAGGCCCTTCTTGCCGTGGAAGCCGCCGCGCGTGGCGAGGATGATCCCGTCGCCTTCGGGGCGCTTCGCCAAGGAGGCCCAAAGCCCCTTCTGCACCGCCTCGCTGCCGCTGGCGGCCCAGAGGATCTGTTCCAGCCGCTTGCCGCCCGGCGCCGCCTGGAGGCTGGCGAGGAGGCGGCGGTTCGCCTCCATCTCGACCGGAGTGACGGCGTTGTAGGAAGTCAGGGTGACGGCTTCGTGGTAGCCGCTTTCTCCGGCGGCGTCCTCCAGCCCCATGTATTCCAGGACACGCTTCCACCAGCGCTTCGGATGGTGGCCGAGGTTGGCGACGAGCACGCCCGAGGTGAAGTCCGCGAGCCTGCGGCCTTCGGGCGTGTAGTGGTAGGATCCGGCGCTGCGGGCGAGCACGGCGAGGCTCGAGGTGCGGGTGCGCAGGCAGAGCGGCTCGGTCGCGACGAGGTCGTTGCGGAGGTGGTTCGAGCGGTCTTCGCCGTCGTGTTCGACAAGGTGGGTGGTATTCATTTGGGAGTAAAAGGTGAAAAGTGAAAGGTTGGGGATCAGACGGTGCCGGTATAGAGGATTTCGGGTTCGGATTTGCCGGGCAGAAGGAGGGCGAGTCCGCCGTGGCGGCCGTTGACCTCGACGACGGCGTTCGGCTCGCCGGCGGCGTGCTTGGCGAGAATGGCCTCCATCGCTTGGACGGCGGCGACCACCTGCCGGTCGGCGGCGAGGGCGTTGTAGTCGAGCGCCGCCATCTCCGCGAGCCGTCCGGCCCGGCCCTCCGCCGCGCCGCCGAGTTCGACGTAGGCGACCTCCCGGGCGAAGCGTTCGATCACCTCGATGCCGTAGCCGCGGCGGCTGCGCGCGTTCCAGGGCTCCAGGAAGCTGCCGTTGTAGTGGTTGTTGATCGTCGTCTTCAGCTCGTGCGGGGTGCGCCCCTCGACGGTGAGCTCGACGCCGCGCTTGCGGCTGTGGCCGTTCCAGACGCCGTTGTCGAAGCGGAACTGCACCTCCTGCTCGACGTAGCCGGGGAAGTTGTCGGGCGTGACCCAGCTCGTGTGGATGTCGAAGGCCGCCTCGCGCCCGCTATCGTACTCGTAGACGAGGCGGAGCTGGGTCGAGTCCCAGGTGGGCCCCTCCTTGTCGCCGACCAGACCCCGTTGGCCGGTGCAGGAGACGCTCTTGAGCCGCCCGCCGAAGGTGAAGTCGATCAGCTTCAGGTAGTGGACCGCGACGTAGGTGCCGGGGTTGCGACCGTGGATCCAGCTCGCGAACTGGCTGCCCGAGATCGACTTCGGCTCCAGCAGGGTGCAGTAGCCGTTGTTGACGTGCGAAAGCACGCCGTCCTGGACGAGGGTGCGCAGCTTCTTGTGGTCGGGATCGAGGAGCTTGTGGTAGACCACCTTGGCCAGCACGCCCTTCTCCCGGGCCAAGGCGGCGAGCTGGTCGAGTTCGTCGAGCGAAAGGACCGAGGGCTTCTCGACGAGGACGTGGCGTCCGGCCTCCAGGCCGAGCCGGGCCGCTTCGAAATGCTTGTCGTCGGGCGAGGCGACGCAGAGAAAGTCGATCCCGTCCGCCAGCAGGTCGGCGACGGCGCTTTCTCCCGCGAAGCTGGCGAAGTCGGTCAGGCCCATCCGCCGCCGGTAGGCCTCGGCCCGCTCGCCCGTCCGCGTCGCGGCGCCGGCGAGGGCGACGCGGTAGACGCCCGTGGCGGAGTCGTGGAGCCCCTCCTTCGCCGCTTCGAAGAAGGGCGCGTAGGTCTCGTCGAAGATCATCCCCATCCCCACCATGCCGCCGCGAAGGAGGGGGGAAGAGTCGGGAGCGGGCGGGAGCGGATTCGACATGGCAAGAAAAGGGCTTGAATGAATTCAGTTTTTGAAGTGTATTCACTTTTAGCGAAAGCTTCGCCGCTGTCAAATCGATTTTCTCGCCGATGGCCCTCTCCCCTTTCAACCCCCGCCGCTATCCCGAGCTCTGCGCCATCTTCGGCGAGGAACTCGCCGATCCGGAGCGCCGCTCCCTCGCCGACGAGGCCCACGACCGCATCCTTCTGAAGATCGTGCGGGGCGAGCTGCCCGCCGGGACGGAGCTGAAGAGCACCAAGCTCGCCGAGGAGCTGGGGATGAGCCGCACGCCCGTGATCCAGGCCCTTTCCCGTCTCGCCGTGGACGGAATCGTGGGGCAGACCCTGAACCAGCGCGCCTCGGTCCGCCCCGGCGCGGAAGATTGGCTCCTCGATCTCCACCGCGTCCGCCAACTGCTCGAGCCCGCCGCCGCCCGAAGCTGCGCCGGACAGATCCCCGCCGCGATCCTCGAAGACCTCAACGCCCTCGTCGAGGATGCCCGCCCCGGCCGCGGCGGCGGCTGGCAGCCCGCCGCCCGCTGGCTCGACCAGGCCCTCCACCTCGTCGTGGCCGAATGCTGCGGCAACCTCGCCATGCGCGAAATCCTCCGCCGCTGCTGGAGCTACAAGCGCCTTTCCTACGAAGCCGGAAACGACAGCGACCGCCACCTCCGGGAGGGTTGGAAGCAGCACGCCGCCCTGGTCGGAGCGATCGGATCGGGCGACGCGGACCGGAGCGCCGCCCTGATGGCGGACCATCTCGACGCCGCCGGACGCCGCGGCGACCGGATCGTGTAGCCTCGGCGCCGCTCCACGAAGGACCTCCACCTCCCGCGATCGGACATGATGGAACTGCCACCAGGCACGTCTCGACTGATCCTTCCCTGGATTCCCCTCCTGGCCGTCTTGATCGCCTTCCCCTTCGTTCATCTGCTCAGAAAACGCTTGGGCGGAGATCCGTTCGACATCGATTTCCGCTCGTCGCTCCTCCTCGCCACGATCACTTCCATCGTTCTCTGGGCAGGCATCCGCATCGCCGGTGCGCATCCTGCCTTTCCCGCCGTTTCCGCTCTCGCCGCCTCGTGGCTGTGCTACCTCTATCTTCACCACACCTCCACATTCGACCGACGCGAGGATGTTTGGCTATCCATCGGAACCGTCCTCCTCGTCGGCGGGAGCCAGATCGGAATGATTTTCCTTGCCCGTCTTCTGTTCGGAGGCTGACCTGTCGCCGGGGCTTGGGGAAAGCCCCGCTCCTTGTTTTCCGCCTCCGATGCAGAACGTGGGGCGGGTTCGATTCCCGCCTTCGGAGCCTCGGTTCCGCTGCCTCGGCGTGCGCGTTTCGGACTTCGGCAGGGCTTGGGCGAGGCGGCCCGCGCGGCCGATCGGGCGTCCCCGCGA
>CAYMMC010000174.1:0-6684 GCA_964391125.1 uncultured Akkermansia sp. | reverse complement strand
GGGGCGCAGCGCGGGGGCGATCCATCTGCGCCATCTCCACCCCATGCCGAACGGGATGGAGTCGATCTTCGCCCGCTACGGACACGTCCTCGTCGTCGAGATGAACGACGAGGGGCTCTACGGCCAAGGGCAGCTCGCCACCTTGCTGCGGGCGCGCCATTGCGATCCGAAGATCCGCTCCATCTGCAAGACCGACGGACTCAACTACAAGGTCCGCGACATCGTGGCCCGCGCCGAGGCGGCCACCGCAAGGGTCTGAAAACCGATCGCTCCGCCATGTCCACCGCCACCGAAGCCCCCAAGCCGCTCACGAAGAAGGATCTCACCGCCGACCACCCGACCTGGTGCCCCGGCTGCGGGGATTTCGCGGTGCTCGCCTCCTTCTTCAAAGTTCTGGAGAAGCTCCAGATCCCCCACGAGAAGATCTGCACCATCGCGGGGATCGGATGCTCCTCGCGCTTTCCCTATTTCGTGAACAGCCACGGGGTCCACTTCATCCATGGCCGGGCGCTGCCCTTCGCCACGGGCGTGAGCCTGTCCCGCCCCGACCTGCACGTCTTCGCCTTCGGAGGCGACGGGGACGGCTACTCCATCGGCGGCAACCATCTCGACCACGCGGCGAGGAAGAACGTCAACCTCACCTACATCGTGATGGACAACTTCGTCTACGGCTTGACGAAGAAGCAGACCTCCCCGACGAGCCCGGCGGGCTTCAAGTCGAAGACCGACCCCACCGGCGCGATCGACCGTCCCATCAACCCGATGAAGAAGCTCGTCTACGGAGGGGCCTCCTTCGTCGCGCGGACGCACGCCACCCAGGTGAAGCACATGATGGAAGTCTTCGAGCGGGCCATCCTGCATCCCGGCTTCAGCGTGGTCGAGGTGCTCTCCGAATGCGTCGTCTTCTACCCCGGCGCCTTCGACGACGGGAATCCGCGCCGGGGGGGCGTCTTCGACGTGATCGAGGAGCGCAAGTGGGACGACACGCCCGAGGACGCGGAGCGGCACGACGTCTCCGACGAGAACGCCGCCTACCGGCTCGCCTCGCTCCAGTACCCCGGAAAGTTCGGCGTCTTCTACGAGACCGACCGCCCCACCAAAAATCAGCTCGAGCAGCAGTGGATCGATGCGACGCGCGAGCGGACCGGGGGCGCCCCGGCCGCGGCGCTGCTCGCCGAACGCTTCGCGGCGATGAAGTAGCGGATCGACCGTCGTCCGGCTCCGCCGTCGGGAGCAACCGCCAAGCCGAACCACGATGGGACCGCTCGCGCTGCTGGGGACCGGGATGCTCGTCGTCGTGGCCGCCATCGTCGCGGGGCGCTGGCATCCCTTCGTCGCCCTGACGGCGGCGGGCTTGATCGTGGCGGTGCTGACGCCGCCGGAGCTGCTCTATCGCTCGAAGCTCGACGCCTCCCAGCGGGCCGTCCTCGTCGGAGATTCGGGCGGCATCCCCGCGACCGCGCCCCCGGCGCAGGCCGAGGCGCACGCGGCGGCCCTCGCGCATTCGGAGAGATGGTTCGTCTCCCGTTTCACCGAAGCCTTCGGCAAGGGCTGCGGCGAGATCGCCCTCATCATCGCGATGGCGGCCATCATCGGACAATGCCTGCTCGACTCGGGCGGGGCGAAGCGGATCGTCGATTCGCTGATGCGGCTCTTCGGGGCGAGGGGAACGCCTTTCGCCTTCGCGGGCAGCGCCTTCACCCTGGGCATTCCCGTCTTCTTCGACACCGTCTTCTACCTGCTCCTTCCCCTCGGCAAGGCGCTGCGTCGGGAGACGGGGAGGGACTACCTGCTCTACATCCTCACCATCGTGGCGGGAGCGACCATGGCCCATTCGCTGGTGCCGCCGACGCCGGGACCGCTCACCGTGGCGGCCAGCTTCGGCGACCAGGTCACCATCGGCTCGATGATGCTCGGGGGCATCGTGGTCGGGCTGTTCACCTCGGCGACCGGCGTGGCCTACGCCTATTGGGCGAACCGGCGCTGGGACATTCCGCTGCGCGAGGACTCGGCCGCGGAGGCGGGATCGGTCCCCGCCGCTGCAGAACCGCTCCCGCCGCTGTGGTTCGCCCTGCTTCCCATCGTCCTGCCGGTCGCCCTGATCGGGGGCGACGCCGTGCTTTCGGCCATGGGGAAGGAGGTGCCCGCCGTGCGCCTGTTCGGCGACAAGAACATCGCCCTGATTCTCGCTGCGGGGGCGGCGGTGTGGCTGCTCGCCTGGGCGAAGCGGACTTCGCCGAGCTCCGGGGCGAAGGAGGCGGTGCAGGTGGCGCTCTCCAGCGGCGGCGTCATCATCCTGATCACGGCGGCGGGCAGCGCCTTCGGGGCGGTCCTCAGGGACACGAGCATCGCCGAGCTCATCGGCGGCTCGATCGAAGGGCGGCAGAGTTTGATGCTCATTCCCGTCGCCTACCTCGTCACCGCCCTGATCCGGACGGCCCAGGGCTCCGCCACCGTGGCCATGATCACGGCGGGGGGCATGGTCGGACCGCTGGCGATGGGGGCGGAGCTCTCCTACTCGGCCCTCTATCTCGCCCTGGCCATCGGCTGCGGCTCGAAGCCCATCTCCTGGGCGAACGACAGCGGCTTCTGGCTGATCGGCCGCATGACGGGCATGAGTCCGCTCGAGACCTTCAAGAGCGTCAGCGTCATGATGGTCCTCATGTCCCTCTCCGGACTCGCCTTGATCTTCGCGGGGGCGGTGTTCCTTCCGCTGGTTTGACCGGCGGCGACGGCGGGGGGAGCGCTCGCGGCGTAGCAGACCAGCTTCTCGCGCCGCTTCTCGCCCTCGTAGAAGGCGACGCGGAGGTAGATCTCCTCTCCGCAGATCGAGGGAGTGGCGTAGACCTCGTCGCCGACCCGGTTCTTCGCGAGGATCTCGAATCCGGCGGGGTCCGCCTTGAAGACGAAGTAGTCGCCCGACTCGCTCACCGCGTGGATGCGGTCCCCGACGAGCACGGGGGAGGCGCTGAAGTTGCCGCCGAGACGGCCCTTCCATTTCTCCTTGCCGGTGGCGGAATCGAGGCAGAGGGCGACGCCGCCGTCCAGGGTGGCGTAGAGATGGCCGTCCTTCACCAGCATCGAGGGGACGTAGACCCGGTCGTTCGTCTCCCATTCGACCTTGCCCGATCCGTCGGCGGCGATGGCGGCGACGTGGTTCTTCGGATAGCCGCCCGAGCAGAAGATGCGGAGGCCGTCGGTGGGCGTGGAGGTGACGCATTCGGTCGTGGCGCCGTCGATTTCCCAGTTCACCCGGCCGCTGAGGGGATCGAGACTGGTGACCTTGTCCGTTCCGGTGAGAAAGACCTGGGTCTTGTCCGCGACTTCCAGGACGACGGGGGAGGAATAGTTGGGCAGGGCCGCGCGGACGTGGCGCCAGACGATCTCGCCGGTCCGGCGGTCGAGCCCGCAGACCGCTCCGCCGGCCTTGTTGTCGGCCGAGACGATGACGAGGTCGCCGTGGATCGCGGGGGACGAGCCGTAGCCCTGGTGCTCGACGTAGTCGGTGATCTTGGTCTGCCAGAGCCGCTTCCCGTCGAGGTCGAGGGCGGTGGTGTGGACGGCGTCGCCGCTGAGGAAGTTGATGAAGACCCGCTCTCCGTCGCAGGCGGGGGTGGCCGAGGCCCAGGAGGCCTTCTTGTGGATCTTCTGGCCGTGCCCGTTCTCGTGGACGACGGTGGTCCAGAGGGCCTCGCCGCTGGCCCGGTCGAAGCCGTGCATCGCTTGGATCTGTTTGTCCTCGTCGGCGGTGGCGATGAAGACTCGGTCTCCGGCGATGCAGGCCGAGCCGTGGGCGCGCCCGGGGAGGTCGACCGACCAGCGGATGCCCCGGTCCACCCCGAACTGCTCGGGCGGCCTGGAGCCGGGGGCGGCGGCGCCGTTGCGGTCCGGCCCGCGCCACCAGGGCCAGTCGCTGGCCGAGAGGGGGGAGGAGGCACCGAGGAGGGCGAGGAGGCAGACAAGGCGGAAGCTCATGGAGAACACACTGGAGCAGAGCCGGGCGGATCGCAACAGCCCTTGAATGCGCCGTTCTCCGTCCAAGCGGTCGGGGGCACGGGGGGCACGGGCCGCCGGCTCAATGCCCGGAGAGGCGCCGCCCCTTGGGCTGGCCGATCTCGGCGAGCAGGTTGGTGAACCAGCTTTCGTCGATGTCGAAGGGCTTGCCCCCCTTGATCCGGGGGAAGGCGATCGTGCCCATCCGGTCGCCGTTGTCCTCGTCGAGGCCGGCGACGCCGCTGACGCCGTCGAGGGCGGATTGCGCGGCCTGGGCGCAGCTCGCCTTGATCAGCTCGAGGTCGTCGGCGTTGGGGGCGGCGCTGCGGGCGAAGTAGCCGCTCTTTTGCACCAGCACCTTTTCGGCGCCGAGCTTGTCCTTGAGACGGGAGGCGAACCAGTTGCCCACGTTCACGGAGTCGAGCCGGTAGTGGCCGAAGGCGTCCTTGGCGGGCTCCCTGCCGTCGGCGATCATCTCGGCGATGATGTTGTCAAGCCCCGCGCCTTCGCTGACGAAGAGGTTGACGCTGTCGTGCTCGTCCATCTTGGCGTTGAGGCGGTCGATCTCGGCCTCCATGTCGATCTCCATCTCGGGCACCCAGACGGCGTCGACATCCCAGCGGATCTGCTGGAGGAGGGCCTCGGGCAGCCAGTCGTACTGGTGGAGGCTCTCGTGGTAGTCGTGGGCGGCCCGGCCGGTGAGCCAGCCGCAGTGGCGGCCCATCACCTCGTGGACGATGAGCTGGCGCACGCTGGTGGTGTTCTCGTTGGCCACGTTGCGGAAGAACCGGGCGCCCTGCTCGGCGGCGGTCCAGGCGCCGAGGGTCTGGACGATGGGGTAGACATCGTTGTCGACCGTCTTGGGCAGGCCGACGACGGTGAGTTCGTAGCCGTTCTCATGCAGGTAGGCGGCGAGATCGGCGGCGGTGGTGTTGGTGTCGTCGCCCCCGATGGTGTGGAGGATGTGGACGCCGTCGGCCACGAGCTGATCGGCGGCGACTTTGAGCGGGGTCTCGCCCTCCTTGATCAATCCCCGCTTCACGCAGTCATCAACATTGGTGAGCTTGACCCGGCTGTTGCCGATGGGGCTGCCGCCGAAGTTGTAGAAGATCTCGTGCCGATCGCGGACGGACTTGGGGAAGGTGTAGGAGCGGCCCTTGAGCAGGCCCTGATAGCCGTTGAGGTAGCCTATCAGTTGCGCTTCCGGTGCCAGGAAGTTGTAGGCGTGGATGAGTCCGCCGATGGAGGAGGACAGACAGGGGGCGATGCCGCCGGCGGTCAGGAAAGCGATCTTCATGGGTTTGGCGTGAATGGGCTGCGGAATGGAAAGAAGAAAACCTGGATGGAGGGTTCCACGGGGGAAAGCGCGGAGCAGGAATCGCGCCGCGGGGCGCGTTCAGGCGGCGAACCATTGCCAGTGGCCCCGGCATTGTCAAGTCGGCCGGGCAATGCGACAATCGCGTCGCCAGAATAGGATTGACGCAAGTCGCGAGGTCACCTAGGGAGGCGGCGGTTTTTACCAGCACACGAACCAAGCACAGGAATATGTCGGAACAGAGCGCGTTTTTTGCCGGATTGGATGTGGGTGGCACGACGATCAAGTCCATCCTGGTGGATGATCGCGGGGAACCCGCCGGGGAGATGGTGGAGGTGCGGAGCCTGGTGAAGGATGGCTACGAGGCGACTTTCGGGCAATTGGAATTGGCAATGCGTGAGCTGGCCGCGGGAGCCGGAGTGGAGGTTTCCAGCATCCGGGGCATCGGACTCGATGTGCCGGCGCCGTCGAGCGACGGCGTCATCTGGGGCAAGGCCAATCTGGCCGAAGACTGGGTGGGGCGGGACATTCGGGACCGTTTTTCCGCGAGGATCGGGGTGCCGGTCTACATGACGAATGATGGCAACGCCGCGGCTCTCGGCGAGTATGCGATGCGTCGCAAGCACATCGGGGGATTGCTCTTCGTGGCACCGGGCACCGGGCTGGGAGGTGGTCTGGTGTTGCCCGGGGGCCGCGCCTACGAGGGCGCCAATGGTCTCGCGCTCGAGGTGGGCCACATCACGGTGCCTTTTCACGAGGACGACGGGGAGCTGCCGCGCTGCTCCTGCGGGCTGGTCGGTTGTGCGGAGGCCTGGGTGTCGCTGGTGGCGCTGCGCCGACGCTTGGGATTTGAACTGGCGAAGGAGGAGTGGTCCGAGCACCCGCTGACGCTATCCGAGGCGTCGATCGAGGAAAAGGCGTTCCAGCTTCGGGACTACGCGTCGACGGGAGATCCGCTGGCGACGAAGATTTTCGAGCAACAGGGAATGATCCTCGGCTACGCGCTGGCCGATCTGGTGCGGGTGTTCGACCCCGGCCTGGTGGTGATCGGTGGCGGACTGGCGGAGGCGTCGTTTCGCGACAAATATCTGGACTGGGTGCTGGAGGGCTTCGATTCCCGCGCCTGGCCGGTGTATCGGCGCAGTCCCCTGGACGCCGACAAATTGACCACCCGCTTCGAGTGGGCGACGGGGGGCGACTCCGCCGCCGCGCTCGGCATGGCGTTCACGGCGCGGGAGATGTATCGCTGAGCGATCAGATTCCCAGCGCCTTGCGGAGTACCGGCTCGAAGGCGTCGGCCTGGCGGAGAAATCCCAGATCGTTGGGATGGGAGCCGTCGGTGCTGGCGACGGTGTCCATCAACGGATAGGGCTCCA
>CAYMMC010000173.1:0-6725 GCA_964391125.1 uncultured Akkermansia sp. | reverse complement strand
TCTGCGCTGCGGCATGATCGGCACCGGAGGGCGGGGCCAGGGCGTCCTCATGGCCGAGGGCCGCTTCATGAAGCGCTTCGGCGCGATGTCCCTGCTCGTCTCCTTCGGGATGTTCGCCTACCTCGCCGCCGTCCTCGGACTGAGGGTCTATTCGCCGGGCGAACTGAAGCGCCGTTTCCGGCGGTCGCGGGTCTCCCCTTGATCAATCCCGCGGCGCGCAGCTCCGCCGCAGCCAGTCCGCGTAGTCCTCCTCGCCGATGGCTCCCGCCGCGAGGGCGAGGGTGCGTTCGACGACCTCCTCCTCGGTCGCTCCGAAGGAGAGGCCGTTGGCTTCGAGAAAGGTGTAGGCGGCCATGAATCCAGTGCGCCTGTTCCCATCGACGAAGGGATGGTTCTTCACGATCCCGCAAGCGAGGGAGGCGGCCAGCGCGAAGAGATCGTCCGTCCCGTGGGCGTGGTGCTGCCTGGGCCGGTTCAGGGCCGAATCGAGCAGCCCGGCATCCCGGATTCCACCGGAACCACCGAACCTTTCCAGAAGGGCCTCATGGATGGCCAGCAGAGCCTCTTCAGGAATCCAGAAGGGCTCTACGCTCATTTGGCGAGTTCACGCAACGCGTTTCGATATCGTCTCATGCCGCGTTCCGCGATTTCCATCAACTCCGCGAAGCCCGGCTTGTCGGCGTTGATGCGCAGGCTCTGGTCGGGGGCTTCGGTGAGGTAGAGCGTGTCGCCCTCCTCGACGCGGAGGGATTGCAGCGCCTCCTTGGGAAGGACGATGCCGAGCGAGTTTCCGATCTTTCTGACTTTGGTGGGAATGGCCATGTTATAACGCTAGTGGCAACGCCCCTCCGCGTCAAGCGAGGCCTCCGGGTCAGGGCAGGGGCTCGCGGGGGATTTTCTGCTTTCCGAAGAGCTTCCGTCCGAGGCGCTTCAGGGGGCTCTGGTCGGTCTCGACGTCGCGCACCTCCTCGGCGCGGTGCATGATCGTCGGATTGCCGGGTTCGGGGAAGGTCGCGGCGGCGTCCCGGCCGATCTCGCTGCGGACGTCCTCGTCGTAGCTGACGAAGGTCGCCTCCTGGTCGCCGCGCACGACGACGGGTTGGATGAAGATCATCAGTTCGGAGCGGGTCTTGGCCACGTTGGTGTTCCTCGCGGCGTGCCCGACGATGGGCAGGTCCTTGAGAATGGGGATGCCGGCGTCGGCGGAGTTCTTCGACTCGGAGATGAGCCCGCCCAAGATGATGGTCGAGCGGTTCGCGACGGAGACGGTGGTGTTCAGCTCCTGCTTCCCGATGATGGGGATCTCGTTCTGGTCGATGAGCTGCTGCCCGACGACGCGGTCGTTGATCTGGACGATGTCCAGGGTGACTTCGTTGTCCTCGTTGATGGTGGGCAGCACCTCGAGCTTCAGCACGACGTCCTTGTAGGCGACGGTGGACCGGACCGCGTTCGGGTTGTTGGTGTCGGTCAGGGCGGTCTCGGGATAGGGCACCTCCTGACCCGAGGTGATCTCGGCGCGCTTCCCGTTCTGGGTGTAGACGACGGGCCGGGAGAGCACCTTGAAGCGCTGCGTCTCCTCCAGCGCCGTGACGATGACGTCGAGGGACTGGCCGATCTGGCCGTAGAGGTTGAGCCCGCCGACCGGGCCGAAGGGCGTCGTGGTGAGCATGTCGGCGAGGTTGGCGATGTTGCCGTTCGTGTTGTTCGTTCCGATCAGGTCGCCGCGGGCGTTGATGCTGGCGCCGGTGAATCCGCCCCTGCCGGGCCTCTGGCCGTCGAACTTCACGAAGCGCTGCAGGTAGTCGACGCCGAACTGGACGTCGTCGCTGAGGGTCAGCTCGCCGATCACGGTGGCGAGATAGACCTGGACGGGGCGGCGGTCGAGGCGGTCGATCATGTCGAGCACGATCCGCTCGGACTCGCGGGTGCCGGCGACGATGATGGCGTTCGACTGGCGGTCGGCGATGAGGCGCGTCTTCCCGACGAGGACGGAGATCGGAGCGACGTCGTCGAGGGGGAAGGCGATCTGGTCGGCGCGGCCGCCCACTTCGTCGGTCGCGGTCTGCTGGGTGCGGTTCTGGGTGTTCTGCCGGCCCTGGTTCGTCCCCGTCAGGGTGGAGAGCTGCGAAGAGGTCACCGGAGTGGGCCGGGTCTGGATCTGGCGACCGCCGGGCAGCATCGTCTCGCCCGTGCCGGTGTCTTGGAGGACGTCGACGAGAACCGGGAGGATGTCGTTGGCCTTGACGTAGCGCAGCTTTCTCTCGACCGGATCGTGGCCCGAGATGGGGCGGTCGAACTGGCCGATCAAGTCGAGGATGTAGGCCGCGTCGGAGGGCGAGGCGACGATCATGACGCGGTTGAGCCGGTCGTCGGGGATGAGCTGGGCGGCGGGCTGGTCGGCGGTGCCGATGCCGTTCATGACGTTGCGCGAGCGGGCGTTCTGCCCCGACGCCCCGCCCTGCTGGCCCTGCTGCCCTTGCTGGGGCTGGTTGCCGCCGGCCCGGCTCTGCTCGTTGCCGGCGGGGCGGGCGCCCGTGACCGTGCCGCGGCTTTCGCTCTGCCTCTGGCGCTCCTCCATGCGGGCGTCCATCGCCGCCTGGATGATCTGGGCGACCACGTTGGCCTCGGCGTATTGGAGCTGGACGAATTCGGTGATGAGCGGCGCGTCGTCGATGGGATGGTCGATGATGGACCGCAGGCGGATGAGCTGCCGCACGATCGGACTGGTCTCGGTGATAAGGAGCCCGCGGGGATTGGTGACTGGCGTGATGCGTCCGAATTCGTTGAGCACGATATGGTTGCTGAAAATCGTGGCCGCGTCCTCGGGATCGACGAATTCCAAGTCCATGAAGAACCCGACCAGCGACTCGCCGTCCGGCAGCAGGCCCGGATCGGTGTAGATCACGACGCCCTCGCTGAAGGAGGGGCTGCCCCCGCCCTGCCTCGCCCCGCCGAGGAGCACCTTCACCGAATCCTCCTCCGGCTCCAGGACGAGGACGTAGCCGTTCACGAGGAGGGCCGCCTCGATCAGGCGGACCGCCTCCTCGCGGGAGACGTCGGCGGGGGTGACGAGACTGACTTGGGGGCCGTTGAAAATGGAGCTGTCCTTGACGATGGGCTTCTCGATGAGCCGTTCGTAGATGTTGAGGATGTCGTTGACCGGATTCAGCGGAAACTGAAGGCTGACGCGGTCGCCGGCCACCGCCGAGCCCGGCCCTCCGGAGGCCTGCGGCCCCTCCGGATTCTGCAGGCGCGACGGCGCCTGGAGCGGGCCTTGGGACGGTTGGGGGCGGTCCTGCGGCGGGTTGGCGTCGTCCTGGGCGCTGCCACCGCCCGAAAAAACCACCAGCGCCAACGCGACGCCCCACCCCGCTGCGGCGGTCGCCCGCGGCAGCCATTTGCTGATCCGTCTGTTCATGTCTGGTGTTTCGGCCCCGGGAGACCGCGCGGCATTCAACCCCGCCGGCCCGTTCCCGGTTCTCGCTTTTCCAAGAAAGCGCCCACTTTTTAGCGCAGTGCCGCAGCGATCACAACCCCAAAGCGGGAGGCGCCCCCGCCGGAGGTATGGAAATTCCGGTCAGTCCTGAAAAGGGCCGGCCGATTCCAAAAGGACGGCGGATCACTCCGCCCGGCTGGTGAGCTCGCCCTCCGCGAGCCGGGTCCGCAGACGGTCCCCGGGACGGACTTGCCGCGAGCTGGTCAGCAGGCGTCCCTCGGCGTCGGTCGTGATCGAGTAGCCGCGTTTGAGAACGGCCTCGGGGCTGAGCGAGCGCATCAATTCCCCGAGAGAGCGGAGACGGTGCGCCGCCTCGTCGAGACGGTGCTGCGCCGACCGATCCATCGATTCGGACAAGGAATCCGCCGTCTCGCGGTGGCGCAGCAGACGCCGCTCCGGCTGGATGGCGGCGAGCGCCCGACCGGCGGCGTCGCATTCCGCCCGGCACTGCTGCAGCCTGGAGGAGAGGAGCCGCTCCATCCGCTCGTCGAGGAAATCGACCGTCTGCGCCCAGGAGCGGAGCCTTCTCCCCGGCTCCCGCGCCTCGACCTCGCGGCGCAGGGAGAGGGCGTGGCGCTGGAGATAGGCGAGGCTCTGGGCCGTCCGCGCGTCGAAGGCCTCGCGCAGCCGCCCGAGGTGGCGGCGCAGGGCGGTTCCGTCGGGCGCCGCGTTCTCCGCCGCCGCGCTCGGGGTCGGCTCGCGGCGGTCGGCGACGAAGTCGGCGATGGTGAAGTCGATCTCGTGGCCGACCCCGGACATCACCGGAATCGAGCAGGCGGCGATGGCGCGGGCCAGCTTCTCGTCGTTGAAGGCCCAGAGGTCCTCGATGCTGCCCCCGCCCCGCGCCACGATGACGAGGTCGGGGCGCGCCTCCCCCTCGGCCTCGTCGAAAAAGCGGATCCCGGCGGCAATCTCCTCGGCGGCCCCCTCGCCTTGGACCCTGGCGGGATGGATCAGCACCCGCAGCCAGGGCGACCGCCTCGAGAGCACGTTCAGCATGTCCCGGATCGCGGCGCCCGTCGGAGAGGTGACGATGCCGATGCGCGTGGGAAAGGCCGGGATCGGCTTCTTCCTCGCGGGGACGAAGAGCCCTTCGGATTCCAGCTTCCGCTTCAGCGCCTCGAACTGCGCCTGGAGGTCGCCCAGCCCCTTCGCCTGGACGATCTGCGCGACGAGTTGATACTGCCCCCGCGCTTCGTAGACCGAGAGATTGCCGTAGACCTGGACGCGCAGCCCGTCCGCGAGCCGGACGGGGCAGCGGGCCGCCGCCCCCTTGAAGAAGACGCAGGCCAGCTGGGCGAAGGGGTCCTTCAGGGTGAAGTAATGGTGTCCCGATCCGGGGAGGCGGTGGTTGCTGATCTCGCCCTCGACCCAGAGGCCGGAGAAACGGCCCTCGATGCTGTCGCGGATCAGAGCGGTGAGGCCCGAGACGCTATGGACCTGCTCCGCCATGGCAATCATCCGCGCATCGCCGACACCGCCGCGGCCATGTCCGGCGCCCCGTAGAGCGAGGTGCCCGCGACCATCGCGTTGGCCCCGTGGGCGGCGGCGATTCCGACGGTGCGCAGATCGATGCCACCGTCCACCTCGATGTGGTAGGAGAGGCCCCGCTCCTCCCGCCATTTTCGCGCCGCCGCCACCTTCGGCATGGTCTCGGCCTCCATGAAGGCCTGCCCGCCGAAGCCCGGCACCACCGTCATCACGAGGAGCAGGTCGATCCGGTCGAGATGGGGAACCGCCGCGTCGAAGGGCGTCGCCGGATTCAAGGCCAGCCCGCAGCCGAGCCCCGCCGCCCGGATCCGTCCCAGCGTCTCCGCGACGCCGTGCTCCGCCTCGACGTGGACGGTGATCCTGTCGGAGCCCGCCTCGACGAAACGGTCCAAATACCGGTCGGGATGCGTCATCATCAGATGCGTGTCGAGCGGCAGCGCGGTGTGGGGGCGGACCGCCGCGACGAACTGAGGGCCGAAGGAGAGGTTTTCGACGAAATGCCCGTCCATCACGTCGAGGTGGAGCCAGTCCGCTCCGGCCTTCTCCGCCCGCCGCACCTCCTCCCCGACGCGGGACCAGTCGGCGGCGAGCAAGGACGGGGCGATGATTCGGGTGTTGCAGTCGCTCATGACGGGGCCATTATCTACGGCTTTCCGGCTTCCGCAAGCCTTGCCGCCGGATTCTCCAACTGCCATGCCCACCCCCTCCTCGGACGACGAACCCGGCTGTCCCATCAGCCTCGTCAGCGACAGCTTCCTCATGGAGCAAGCCCTGCGCCAGGCGCGGAGGGCCTTCCAGTCCGGCGAAGTGCCGGTCGGCGCCGTCGTCGTCCACGGCGGGGAGATCGTCGCCCGCGCCCACAACCAGGTCGAGACCCTGCGCGACGCCACCGCCCACGCCGAGATGATCGCCCTCGGCCAGGCCCAGGAGGCCCTCGGCGACTGGCGGCTCACCGACTGCGACCTCTACGTCACCAAGGAGCCCTGCCCCATGTGCGCCGGGGCCATCGTCCACTGCCGCATCCGGCGCGTGATCTTCGGCGTGGGCGACCCCAAGGGCGGCGCCGCCGGCGGCCTCCTCAACCTCCTCCAGCAGCCCACCCTGAACCACCGCAGCGAGATCACCCCCGGCGTCCTCGAAAACGAATCCCTCGCCCTGCTCCAGTCCTTCTTCCGGGCCGCGCGCGAGGCGGCGAAAGAGGAGAAATCCGAAGTCCGAAGCTCGAAATCCGAAGCCCCGGAACCTCCGTTCGGACAGGACCCCTGACCCACTGCCCAAGCAACCTTTTACCTTTCACTTTTTACCGCCCCAAGGGCGCCCCCTCATGCGCTTCGTCAACCTTTCCTCGCATCCCGACATCGGCTCGAACTCCTACTTGCTCGAAACCGGCGGCGTCCGGCTCGTGCTCGACGCAGGCACCCATCCGAAGCACACCGGTCGCGACACCCTTCCTCTCTACGAGCGCCTCGCCCCCGACTCCGTCGATGGCATCCTCGTCAGCCATCCCCACCTCGACCACATCGGTGCGCTGCCCGTCCTGATGCGCGAGCAGCAGCGCGCCGTCGTCGCCATGAGCCGGCTCACCATCGAGCACGGCGACGTCCTTCTCCACAATTCGGTCAACGTCATGAAAGCCCAGCGGGACGAGCTCCAGGAGCCTCTCTACCCGCTCTACTCGCACGGCGAAGTCGATGCCTGCGTCCGCCGCTGGACGTCCCGCGAGGCGGGGCAGCGCTTC
>CAYMMC010000172.1:0-6746 GCA_964391125.1 uncultured Akkermansia sp. | reverse complement strand
CGCCGGAAAGCCCGCCGCCGAGACCAACCCCGGCCTCTCCGACTTCGCCCGCCTCGTCGCCGCCCGCGGGGAGCTCGGCGAGATCGCCCAGGTTCTCGCTCGGCTCGAAGGCGAGCCCGGCGCGAAGCACTTCGCCCTCGTCTCGGGACTGTCCGAGGGGCTCCCCCGCAGCCCGCTGAAGCAGCGCACCCTCGCCGCCCTCATCGCCGCGAAGCTGCCCGAGCTCGGCGAGAGCACCTCGCGGCTCGAATCCCTGCTCGAGAAGGCCACCGTCATCGCACAGGACCGGACCGCCTCCGAAGAGGCCCGGCTCGCCGCCCTTCCCCTCGTCGCCCAGCGTCCGCTCGCGGAGAAGAAGGAGGTCGTCGCCGCCCTCATCGACATCGCCGAGCCGCCCTCCATCCAGGCCGCCGCCTGCCGCATCCTCGCCCGCGACAAGCGCGAGGAGGTGGCCGAGTTCTTCTTCGAGCGCTGGGGCACCCTCACCCCCGCCGCGCGGACCGAGGCCCTCGCCCTCATCACCGCGAGCCCCACGACCGGCCTCGTCCTGATGCAGAAGATGAAGGCCGGCGAGATCAGCCCCAGCGTCATGCCCGCCATGACGCGCTGGAGCTACGGGCGCTCCACCAACGAGGAGATCAAGGCCCTCGCCCTCGAGCTCTTCGGCCAGGCCGACGGCGACCGCGCCGCCCTCATCGAATCCTATCGCGAGGCGCTCGGCCAGCGTCAGGGCGACCCCGAGAAAGGCGCCCTCGTCTACGAGAAGGCCACCTGCGCCACCTGCCACCAGATCGGCGACATCGGCGTCGAGGTCGGCCCCCCGCTCAACGACGTGAAGATCAAGCCCGCCGAGGCCCTTCTCACCGACATCCTCGATCCCAACCGCGCCGTCGAGGAGCGCTGGGTCTCGCAGACCGTCGAGATGACCGACGGGCGCATCCTCGCCGGTCTCGTCCACGCCGAGGACGCCACCGCCATCACCCTGCGGGTCCCCGGCGGACTCACCCTGACCCTGCCCAAGGCCGAGGTGAAGTCCCTCAGCTCCACCGGCATGTCCCTGATGCCCCTGGGGCTCGAGGCCGCGATCACCAAGGAGGAGATGGCGGACCTGATCGCCTTCCTGAAGAAGCGCTGAAGGTCCCCGCGACATCGGGCAGAGGGCTTCGCCGGAACGGAGCTCCATTGACAAGGGGGCGGGCGAAGGGCTCATTGCCCCCTGCCACCCCATGACCGACCCCCCTTGGCTCGACCGCGCCCGCGGCTATCTCGACCTCGCGATGCACGACGAGGCCTGGATGGAGCTCGACCGCCTGCCCCCCGACAAGCGCGACCGCCCCGAAGCCCGCGAAATGCGCATCGTCGTGCGCCTCGAGCAAGGTCGCACCGCCGAGGCCATGGCCCTCTGCGGCGTCCTCTGCAGCCTGCATCCGGAGAACCACGCCGGCTTCATCCAGGGGGCCTACTGCCTCCACGCCCTCGGGCGCACCGAGGACGCCATCGAGCATCTCCAATCCGGCCCCGAGACCCTGCGCGAGGAACCGGTCTACTTCTACAACCTCGCCTGCTACGAGCTTGCCCTCGGCAAGTCCCAGGCCGCCCTCACCTGGCTGCGCCTCTCCATCGAGATGGACCGGCAGTTCCGCAAACGCGCCCTCGCCGACCCCGATCTCGTCGCCATCCGGGACGAGATCTGACCGCCCATGGAATCGCTCGAAGCACGCTTCCACCGCAATTTCGACGAGCTCGGCGAGCTGGGCGCCTCGGTCTCGGTCTGGAAGGACGGAAAGGAAGCCGTCTCTCTCCATCGCGGCTGGCTCGACCCCAAGCGAGAGACGCCCTGGGGCGCCGACGCCCTCGTCCCGGTGTGGTCGGCGACGAAGGGCCCCGCCGCCATCGCCTTTCTGCTCGCCCTCGAGGGCGCGGGGCGCTCCCCCCACGACCCCGTCGCCACGGTCTGGCCCGAGCTGCTCGCGGCGCGGGACGGACGACTGACCTTCCTCCAGCTTCTAGCCCACCAGTCCGGCCTGCCCGCCCTGGACGCCGACCGACGGCCCCACGTCCTCTCGCACGGCGAAGTGGCGGCGGCGCTGGAGCAGCAGACGCCATGGTGGACGCCCGGGGACGCCCACGGCTACCATCCGCGGACCTACGGCTATCTGCTCGACGAAGTGGTGCGGCGGGTCGCCGGACGCCCGCTGGGGAGCTACTGGAACCAGCGCGTCGCCGAGCCGCTGGGGCTCGACTTCTGGATCGGCGACTTCCCCGCCCGCCTCCTCGACCGCCTCGCCACCATGGTGCCGCCCAAAGCCCACCGTCCCGCCGGCGAGGAGCTGCCCTTCTACCGCGAACTGGCCAAACCCGACTCGCTCGCCCTCGCCGCCTTCTCCTCGCCCTCGGGATTGCGCACCCTGGGAGAAATCAACCGGCTCGACATCCTGCAGGCCGGGCTGCCCGCCTTCGGCGGCGTCGGCACGGCCAGAGCGCTGGGGAAATTCTACCAGATCCTCGCCCGCGACGGCGAGCTCGGCGGCGCGGCGCTGCTGCCGGCGCGGGTCGTGCGAACGGCTCGGGCCTTGCTGGCCAGCGGCTCCGACCGGACCCTGCTGCTTCCCACCGCCTTCGCCGGGGGCTTCCAGCTCGATCCCCTCGACGCGGACGGGCGGAAGCTCCGCCGCCTCTTCGGCCCCTCCCGCTCCGCCTTCGGCCAACCCGGCGCGGGCGGCAGCCACGCCTTCGCGGACCCCGAGAGCGGCTGGTCCTTCGCCTACGTGATGAACCAGATGGAGTTCGGCATCTTCCCGAACCGGAAGTCCCTCGATCTGGTGGAAATCCTCTACGCCGCCGCCGAGTGAAGCCCCCTTCCCGGAGCGCCGCCCAGTCCGCCCCGATCCGCATGTCTCCCGCCAAACCGCTCGTCGCCATCATCGATTGGAAGACCTCGCCCCAGGGCGACCCCGATTCCTCCGTGGAACGCTCCGTCATCGGCGGCGCGGCGGCGCTGCAGCGCCATCTCTGCGAAAGCGACGCGGACTTCGACGAAGCGATCTGCGAAGCGGACGCGCTCATCGTCTGGCACAACGCCCCCATCGGCGCCGAGGGCCTCGCCCGCCTGCGCCGCTGCCGCGCCATCATCCGCAACGGCGTCGGCTACGATTCCGTCGACATCGCCGCCGCCGCCCGGCTCGGAATCGCCGTCTGCAACGTGCCCGACTACGGCACCGAGGAGGTCGCCGACCACGCCATCGCCCTGACCCTTGCTCTCTGCCGCCAGCTCTTCCCGCTCGACCAGGAGGCCAAGCACCTCGGCTGGACCATTCCCGTGGCGCCCAAGCTGCGCCGCCTGCGCGAGCTGACCTTCGGCGTCGTCGGGCTCGGCCGCATCGGCACCGCCACGGCCCTGCGGGCGAAGGCCCTCGGCTTCCGCGTCGCCTTCCACGACCCCCATCTGCCCAACGGCGCCGACAAGGCGCTCGGCGTGCACCGCTGCCGCAACCTCGACGAGCTGCTCGCCTGCAGCGACGTGCTCTCCCTGCATTGTCCCCTCGACGAACACACCCATCATCTGGTCGGCTCGCGCGAGCTGGCCCTCCTGAAGCCGGGCAGCTTCCTGGTCAACACCGCCCGCGGCGCCGTCGCCGAGAAGGCGGCCGTCCTCGCCGCCCTGCGCAGCGGCCATCTCGCCGGGGCGGGCCTCGACGTGGTCGAGGACGAACCTCTCCGCAGCGCCGCGGAGGCCGCCACGCCGAATCTGATCGTCACCTGCCACGCCGCCTTCTGCAGCGTCGAATCCAAGCTCGAGATGCGCACCACCTCGGCCCGCATCGCCCTCGCCGCCGTCACCGGCGCCCCCTTGGAAAACATCGTCAACGGAGTGTCCGGAACGCCCTGATCCATGACTCGCAACCCCTCCCCCTCCCCCGCCCGCCGTTGCGCCCTCGATGCCCTCGCCGCCTGGGAGGACACCTCGCGCTACGCCGCCGACCTCCTCGACGACCACGCCCGCCGGCAGCGGCTCTCCCCGCCCGACCGCGGTCTCGCCCAGGATCTCCTCTACGGCATCGTCCGGAACCTCTACCTTCTCGACGAACTGATCGACCGCTTCCGCCGCGGCGCCATCAAGCCCCAGACGCGGAATCTCCTCCGCCTCGGCCTCTACCAGCTTTTCCTGAGCGGAATCGCCGATCACGCCGCCGTCAACGAGACCGTCTCCCTCGCCCGTCCGCACGAACGCTCCCTCGTCAACGCGATCCTCCGCAACGCGCAACGGCAGAAGGAGTCGTTGCTCGCCGAGATCGAGACCTGGCCGCTGGAGGACCGATACTCCCACCCCGACTTTCTCCTCCGGCGCTGGGGCTCCCAATTCGGACCCGAGGCCACCGCTGCGCTCTGCCGTTGGAACAACCAGGCGCCCCCCGTCTACGCCCGCATCAACCCGCTCGCTCGCGACCCCGAGGCCCTCGAGCGGGTCCGGTCCGAGACGCAACCCGCTTCGCTGGGCGAGGAATGGCCCGGCTTCTTCCGTGTCGAAGGCGCCCCGGACCCCGGCTGGATCCGCGAAGGCCTCGTCTACGTCCAGGATCCCAGCACCTCCCTGGCCTGCCGCCTCCTCGACCCGCAGCCCGGCGAGACCGTGCTCGACGCCTGCGCCGCTCCAGGCGGGAAGAGCGCCCTCCTCGCCGCCCTCATGGAAAACCGGGGCGCGCTCGTCGCCAGCGACTCCTCCGAAGCCCGGCTCGGCCAACTGAGGGAAAACCTCGATCGCCTCGCCGTCGCCGTCGCCGAGATCCGCCGCATCGACTGGACCGATCCGGGCGCCCCGCAGGGCCTGCCCGCCTTCGACGCCATCCTCCTCGACGCCCCCTGCTCCAACACCGGCGCCATGCGCCGCCGCGTCGACGTGCGCTGGCGCCTCCAGGACCGCGACTTCGAACGCCACGCCCAGCAGCAGCTCGCCCTCCTGCGCTCCGTCGCGCGAGTCCTGAAGCCCGGTGGCCGCCTCGTCTACAGCACCTGCTCCCTCGAGCGCACCGAGAACGAGGACGTCGTCGCCGCGAGCGGATACGCCGTGGAGAAGACCCGGACCTCCCTGCCGTGGCGCGACGGCCACGACGGCGCCTTCGCCGCACTGCTGCGTCCGTAGCCGTCCCCCCGCAGCTTGGGAACCCCCTTGCGCGCGCCGATCTGCGAAACCCAGTCAGAGCGCTTGCAAGCCCGGCCAACATCGGATAGTAAACCAGTCATGTTCCGGTCCTTCGCCAGTTCGCTCCTGTCCTTCCTCGCGATCCTGCTCTTCGCCCTGACGCTCCTGTTCCTGTGGAACGGCAGCGAGAACATCCAGTTCACCCGCAACGCCTTCGAGGGGGACCAATCGACCCAGCTGGTCCTCGAAAACCACCGCCGCGAGGTGCTCCAAGCCCAGATGGCGGCGAACCAGCAGGCCGCTCCCCAGTCCGACGCCGAGTCGGCTCCCGCCGCCTCCGCCAACGCCGGAGGAGGGCCGCCCACCGTCGTCTGGATCAGCATCCCCGGCTTCCGCGGCGACTACCTCGAGAAATCCGAGGCCCCCTTCCTCAAGAAGCTGGCGGAGGAGGGAGGCGCCACGAACAAGATGCGCCCCAACTTCCCCTGCCTCACCTACCCGGCCCACGCCACCCTCGCCACCGGCACGACGCCGGACAAGCATGGCATCGTCGCCGACCGCATCCGCACCCCCGACGGCGCCGTGGTGGAGCGTCCCGGGGACTCCGCCCTGCTCCTCGCCGAGCCGATTTGGACCACCGCCACCCGGCAGGGCATCAGAACGCTCGTCCACGACTGGCCCCTGTCCCAGAAACAGGACGGCGAACACAAGGCCGCCCATTTCCTCGACGCCCACGATGCCGACGCCACCGACGAAGCCCGCCTCGGAAAAGTCCTGGAGCAGTGGCGGGCCGATGCCTCCGGCGAGGGGGACAAGCTGCGCCTCGTCATGCTGCGCCTCGGCGACATCCTTCGCGCCGGTCTCGCCCACGGCCCCCGCGCCGACGAGACCTACGCCGCCGTCGGCGCGACCGACAAGGCCCTGCAAAGCTTCTTCGACACCGTCCAGAGCGAGTGGAGCGCCCTCGCCGCGCCCGACGCCAACCTCGTCGTTCTCGTCACCACCGACCACGGGCTCGCCGAACTCGACAAGAACGTGAACATCGCCCACCTCCTCGGCGACGAGATGATGGCCCACGCCGACATCGTCGCCCACGACGCCGTCGCCAACCTCTTCTTCAAGGACCTTCCCGAGAACGAGGGCGAACGGAAGATCTTCGTCGACAAATTCGACAACGAGCTGAGCAAGCGCATCTACTTCCGCACTCTGAAAAAGGAGGAGCTTCCCGCCGAGTGGGCCTATCTCCATCCCGAACGCACCGGCGACCGCGTCCTCGTTCTCAAGACCGGCTACGCCTTCGCCGAAGAGAAGGCCGCCGAGCCCGTCTTCGACCCCACCGAAGGGCCGGGCTACTTCGGCGCCTTCGGCTATCCCGTCGAGGAGTCCATCCGCATGTCCGGACAGATCTTCCTCGGCGGATTCCCCCGCTCGCCGCTCGCAGGCCCTCTCGACGAGGTCAACCAGCTTGTCTTCCACGCCACCGTCTGCAAGCTTCTCGGCATCGAACCCGCCCCCGGCGCCGCTTCCGAGGCGCTGCCTCTGAAGTGAGGCGGCGGGATGGCGGCCACGGCAGGAAGCCGGTCAAAAGGGTAGCCCCGAGCGGCCC
>CAYMMC010000171.1:0-6785 GCA_964391125.1 uncultured Akkermansia sp. | reverse complement strand
CTGTCGAGATCCTCCGCCGTCTACGGCTACATGCCGACTCTGGTGATGGGGCGGATCACGGGGGTCTTCAAAGGCGAGCGGACCTTCTTCGTCACCGACGCCGGCACCGCCCAGGGGATTCCCGTCTTCACGCTCGACGGCAAGCCCGTCGGGATCACCGTGGTGCGGATCATCGAAGGGCAGCCCTCCGGCGTCCTGGGAACCCTTTCGGCGGGCTCCATCCAGGTGATGGCCAACCTCGCCCGCGAAGCCGCCAAGCCCTGATCCGGCGCGGTTACCCGACGGCGGCAAGTCCCTGGATTCCGTCCCGGCCATGGCAAGCGCCTACGAACGCCTCCTCTCCCTCGGGAGGGAACTGCAACTCGTCAACGATTCCGCCGCCCTTCTGGGCTGGGATCAGGAGGTGCTCCTTCCGGCGCGGGGCGTCGCCTATCGCGCCGAGCAGCTCGCCTGGTTCGGAGGCTACGTCCACGAACGCTTCACCGCCCCGGAGGTGGGGGAGTGGATCGCCGCCGCGGAGGCTGCCGCCGATCCCGGCGCCGACGACCCCGTCGCGGCGGCCAACCTGCGCGAATGGCGCCACGAATACGAGCGGGCCGTCCGCCTGCCGAAGCGGCTCGTCGAAGACCTGGCCGAGGCCAGGGTCCTCGCCCAGTCGGCCTGGGCCGACGCGCGGAAAGCGTCGGACTTCTCCCGCTTCGCCCCGCATTTGGAACGACTGGTCGGTCTCTCCAGGGAGCACGCGGAGCGCTGGGGATACCGGGACTGCCTCTACGACGCGCTCTTGGACCGCTTCGAGCGAGGGGCCACGGCCAAGGGGCTGGCCGCCATTCTGGGGGATCTGCGCGAAGCCCTCCTGCCCGTGGTCGAGGCGGCCACCGCCCGCGAACCCTTCGACCGCTCCAGGCTCGGCGGACATTATCCCGTGGAGCGGCAGCAGGCCTTCAACCGAGAAGTGGCCGAGTCCATCGGCTTCGACTTCGAGGCGGGGCGCATCGACACCGCCGTGCATCCCTTCTGCTCCGGCATGGCTCCCTGCGACACGCGTCTGACGACCCGCTACGACGAGGGCGACTTCCTCAGTTCCCTCTTCGGGGTGCTCCACGAGACGGGCCACGGGCTCTACGAGCAGGGCCTGCCCAAGGAGTGGCGCGGCCAGCCCGTCGGCAACGCCGTCTCCCTCGGGGTGCACGAGTCGCAGTCGCGCCTCTGGGAGAACCACGTCGGCCGCAGCCGCGCCTTCTGGGAAAAATGGCTGCCCCGAGCCGCGCATTATTTTCCCGATCTCGCCGGACTGACGCCCGACGACCTCCACGCCGCCGTCAACCGGGCCGAGCGCAGCCACATCCGGGTCGAGGCCGACGAGGTCACCTACGACCTCCACATTCTCCTCCGCTTCGAGCTGGAGATGGCCATCTTTTCCGGCGAACTGGCCGTGGCGGACCTCCCCGGCGAGTGGAACCGCCGCTTCGAATCCTATTTCGGCCTCCCCGTTCGGAGCGACGCCGAGGGCTGCCTCCAGGACATCCACTGGAGCATGGCCATCTTCGGCTACTTCCCCACCTATAGTCTGGGGAACCTCAACGCCGCCCATCTCGCCCGCGCCGCGAAGCGGGACGCAGCCGTCGCCGCCGGATTGGAGAGCGCCGACTACGCGCCCCTGCTCGACTGGATGAGGTCGCGCATCCACGCCTTGGGCAGCCTCCATCTGCCGGGCGACCTCGTCGCCCACGCCGCCGGCGGACCGCCGACGTCCGAGGCCCTGGTGGCGCACCTCCGGGAACGGTATCTGCGCGACTGAGGCCCGGCGGCGGGAACCCGTCCGGAATCCGTCGGCGTCGGGACGCTCAGCGGTGCTTCTTGACGAGGCCCTTCAGCTTCGCCTCGCTCTGCAAGCCCACGAGCCGTGCGACCTCGCGTCCGTCCTTGACCGCGACGACGGTGGGCAGGGCGTTGACCTGGTAGCGCTTCGCGAGCTCGGGCTGGCGGTCCACGTCGACGCTCTCGAAGGCGACCCCGGGCGACCCCTTGGCGACGGAGGCGAAGGCGGGCTTCATTTGGCGGCACGGCCCGCACCATTCCGCTTCGAACTTGATGATCTTCAGCGTGGACGGCTCCGCCCGCAGCAGGGCGGGGGAGGAGGCCAAGACGAAGAGGGCGGCGAAGGGAAGGCAGAGGAGGAGGGAGCGTTGGTTCATGAGGAGTTCGACGATCGGAGACTCGGATACGGCAACTTGGACGCGCGGCGGCGCAAAAGCTTGCAAGGGATCTCCGGACGGACCTTCGGAGGCCTTCGGGATTCCGCCTCGCAGGCGCCAGTCGGGCTGATTGACCTTCAAGGCGCAGCCGTCCCGCCCCGCTGACATGCAGTGAGCAGGGGTAGGTGGTATGTTTGTTCCAAGACCAGGCCGGCGCCGTCGGGCGCACGGCTGATGCCTCAACAGACGGCCAGCGCAAAGAAAAGGCCCGCCGCCGGATGGGGACCGGACGGCGGGCCGGGGGGGCTTGTGCGGAACGGAGCGCCGCGCTCGCCTCACTTCAGCTCGGCGGCGTGGAAGATGGCCCAGTCGTCGAGGTTGTTGAGGTTCACGGCGTCCTTGAGGGTGACGTCGTCGGGACGTCCGGCGGTGGCGAGAATCTCCGTCCGGGTGGCGTCGGTGTGGATGTAGCCTTGGATGGAGGCGTTGAGCTTGTCGACGGCGTCCTGGTCGAGGGAGCCGCCCTTCTGCTCGAGGATCCAGTTCTCCAGCTCGACGTAGGACGGCTTGGCGTCCCGGATGAAGGCTTCGAAGGCGCCCTTGTCGATGCCGAGCCCGTCGAGGACCATCTGGTCGTAGCCGCCTCCGATGGCGGGGTAGTCGGGATGGAGCTTGCCCGCCGCGCCGAGGGAGGCCTTGAGCCAGAGGCGGGGCAGGTGGAGGACGCCGAGAGGGCCGGCGGTGCCGGAGCTGATGAGAGGTACGATGTTGCTCATGCGGGTTTCGATCGGTTGAGTTGGACTCGCTGCGGCGGGGATGCTGGTCCCGTGCCGCGCGAGAGGCCAGCCTAGAAGTCCGGCGCGGCCGGCGCAATCAAATTCGCGCCCTTGATCCCGTGCCGGGGACGAGGGCGCTTTCCCGCCAGGCCTTTGCCGCGGCCCGCTCGCTAGTCCCAGGTCACCTCGGTCTTCGCCGAATTCGCCAGGAAGCATTCGCGGTGGGCTTTTTCGTGGAGCTTGGCGAGGTCCTCCGGCGTCGGCCGCTTCGGGCCGGAAAAGGCGATCTGCGGGCGCAGCACGACGCGGGCGAGCCACGGCTTCCCGTTCTCCCCCTTCTCGAGATGGCCGACGGGGGAGTCGTCGTAGCGGTCCACGACGTAGCCGCCCATCGAAGCGACCGCGAGGAAGGTGAGCATGTGGCAGCTCGCCAGGGCGGCGACGAAGGCCTCTTCCGGATCGACGCAGTCGTCGGCCCCGAGGTAGGCCGGGGCGGCGCCGGCCCTCAGGCCCTGCCCGCTGCGCGGAAAGGTCCAGGCGTGGGTGCGGGGGTATTCCTTGTAGCCGAAGCCGCTGTCGCCGCGGCTCCACGAGAGGGTGGCGTGGTGTTCGCTCATGCCCCACGAGGTCGGGGCGGATGGCTGGCGGCGCAAGGGAAATGGTCGAAAGGCGGCGCAGGTGCGGCGCTTTTTCGTTGGCGGGGCGGAGGCGCGGGGCTATCCTCGGGGCGATGAACGCCGCCGGCCGACTCCTCCCGCTCGCCTGTCTCGCCCTCTCGCTGCCGGTTTTCGCCGGAACACCTGCCAAGGAACGCTTCGAGCGCCCTTCCGACCGGATCCTGCGCCTCGACTACCTCCTTTCCCTGCCCGGGGGCTACGGGGCGGATGCGGCGAAGCGCTGGCCCCTCGTCGTCTTTCTCCACGGCGCCGGCGAGCGCGGCGCCGACCTCGACTTGGTCGCGAAGCACGGTCCCCCGAAGCGGGCGGCCGGGGGCGAGGACTTCCCCTTCATCCTCGTCTCGCCGCAATGCCCCGCCGACGAATGGTGGACCGAGCAGCCCGTGCTCGAGCTGATCGACCATCTCGAGGCGAACTATCGGGTCGATCCCTCGCGCATCCACCTCACCGGGCTGAGCATGGGCGGCTACGGCACCTGGCATTTCGCGACCCTCGCGCCGAGGCGCTTCGCCTCCGTCGCCCCGGTCTGCGGGGGCGGCGTCCCCTACAAGATGCGGTGGATCCCGCACCTGCCGGTCTGGGCCTTCCACGGGGCCAAGGACGCCGCCGTGCCGCTGGAGGAGTCGGCCCGCCTCGTCGCGGCGCTGGAGAAATTCGGCAACACCCAGGCAAAGCTGACCGTCTACCCCGAGGCCGGGCACGACGCCTGGACCGAGACCTACGCGAATCCCGCCTTCTACGAATGGCTCCTTTCGCATTCCCTCCCGGCGACCGAGAATTGATCGCCGCAACCCGGTAGCCCCCTCCCCGCCGTGCTCGAAGTCATCCACCTCAGCGACACCCACTTCGGTCCCGACCGCTCCCACGCCATTCGGGGGGCGAACGCCTGCGACCGGGCCGAGGCGCTCGTCGCGGCGGTCAACGCCCTGCCCTTCGAGCCCGACTTCGTCGTGCATACCGGCGACGTCGCCAACGATCCCGACCCTTCCGCCTACGCCCTCGCCGCCGAGGTGCTCTCCCGGCTGAAGGCCCCGGTCTACTACGCCACCGGCAACCACGACGACGTGCCGATGATGCGGGCCGCCCTCGCCTTCGGACCGCTCGAGCCGCTCGTGCCCGAGGAGGAGGGGCGCCTCTGCTACCGCATCGCCGGAGCGGCGGGAGAACGGGTGGAGTTCTTCGTCATGGACGGGAAGGTGCCGCCGGCGGAGGGGCCGCACGGACATCTCTCCGACGGTCAGATCGCGGCGGTGCTCGACCGGATCACGGGGACCAAGCCCGTCGCCGTCTTCCTCCACTTTCCGCTGACCCCCATCGGATCGAAGTGGATCGACGCCCGCCTCCTCGTCGACAACGGCGCCGCCTTCCAAAAGGCGCTGGCGGAGAAGGCGGGCGACCGGCTTCGCGGCATTTTCTCCGGGCACCTCCACCGCGGGCTCGCCCTCTATCGCGACGGCGTGCTGCAAAGCGGCGTCTCCAGCCCCTCCTGCGAGTTCACTGCCGGGCCGGACGACGCCTCCTGCGATTTCCTGGCGGGCGGGCCCATCCCCTTCCACCACGTCACCTTCACCGCCGACGCGACCATGGTGAAGGCCTACTCGCTGCCCTTCCCGGAGCGGTCATGAGCGGAACGGGACGGCGCTGCATCTTCTTCGACCGCGACGGCGTCGTCAACGCCTCGCCCGGCGAAGGCTACGTGCTCTCGCCCGAGGCCTTCGTGCTGAACGCGGGCATCGCGGAGGCCTTGCGGGTCGTCCGCGAGCGGCACGCCCTCGCCATCGTCGTGACCAGCCAGAAGGGCGTCGGGAAAGGCCTCATGACCCGGGAGACGCTCGACCGCATCCACGCCCGCATGGCCGGTCTGCTGGCCGCCGAGGGGGTGGCCTTCGACGCCGTCTACGTCCACTTCGGCGACGGCGGGCCCGACGACCTGCCCCCCAAGCCCGATCCCGGCATGATCTTCGCCGCCGCCGAAAGGTTCGGCATCGACCTGCGTCAATCCTGGATCGTCGGGGACGCGGATCGCGACATCGCCATGGGCCAGGCGGCTTCCCTGGCGGGGACCATCCGCCTCCGCGGCGAAAAGCCCGTCGGACTGGAGGCGAGCCAAACCATCGACTCCGCTTCCGAAATTGCTGGATTTTTAGAAAAAATTTTGTAGTTCTGGAAATTAAATTCCAACTCGCTTTCCCATCGCCTCCGATTAGAGTAACTTCCCCTTCCTGCCCGCCCCCTTTCCGAAGGGCGGGCTCCCTTTCCATTTCCCACCATGGCCAGAGCCTCCAACCTCACGATGTGCTCCTTCTGCGGGAAGAGCCACGCCGAAGTCAAAAAGCTGATCGCCGGTCCCGGAGTCTACATCTGCGACGGCTGCATCAACGTCTGCCGGGGCATCCTGGAGAAGGAGCTCCACGAGCAGGAGGAAGAGGAAGCGCCCGCCGAGCTCAGCGTGCCCAAGCCGAGGGAGCTCTTCGACAGCCTCAACCAATACGTCATCGGACAGGAGCACGCCAAGAAGGTCCTCGCCGTGGCCGTCCACAACCACTACAAGCGCCTCCAGCAGTTCGCGGCGTCGCCGAAGGTCAGGGCCCACAGCCAGTTCGCGAAGTACGAGGACGTCGAGATCGAGAAGAGCAACATCCTCCTCATCGGCCCGACCGGGTCGGGCAAGACCCTGCTGGCGAAGACCTTGGCGAAGCTGCTCAACGTCCCCTTCTGCATCGCCGACGCCACCACCCTGACCGAGGCCGGCTACGTCGGCGAGGACGTGGAGAACATCATCCTGCGGCTCCTCCAGGCCGCCGACTACGACGTCAAGCGGGCGGAGATGGGCATCGTCTACATCGACGAGATCGACAAGATCGGCCGCAAGACGGAGAACGTCTCCATCACCCGCGACGTCTCCGGCGAGGGCGTCCAGCAGGCCTTGCTGAAGATGCTCGAGGGCACCATCTGCAACGTGCCGCCCCAGGGCGGCCGGAAGCATCCGCAGCAGGAGTACATCCAGGTCAACACCGAGAGGATCCTCTTCGTCTGCGGCGGCGCCTTCGTCGGACTCGAGGAGATCGTGAAGCGCCGCCTGGGCAAGAAGGTGCTCGGCTTCGGCGACGAGATCACCAAGGTCGCCAGCGAAC
>CAYMMC010000170.1:0-6800 GCA_964391125.1 uncultured Akkermansia sp. | reverse complement strand
CGTTTCCACCCAGGCGGACGGGTCGATCAGTTGGAGGGGGGGCGGGGGGCTGTCAGCAAGGGCTGGGCAGGCGAGGGAGAGGAGCTCGAACAAAAGAAGAAGACCAGGGGTTGGGAGCATGGCTCACGGATTCGACCATGTTTCCCCGGAGCTGTCAATCGGCGCAATGGCGAGGCGGAGGCGCATTTCGCAAGCGCGGGCGGATGCCGTGCGGAGTTCCGCAACATTTTCGACTCAAGCGTTGACCAAGGCCGCCCGAGTCCGCTATTCTGCTCCCATGAGACCGCACTCTCCGTCCCCCGGCGTCGTCTGCTTCCTGCTATGGACCGCGTTCGCGTCAGGGGCCGATTTCCGGGAGTGGACCCGGTCCTCCGACGGAAGAACGATCAAGGCCGAGTTCGCGGGGATGAAGGACGCCGCCACCGTCAAGATCAAGACGGTCAAGGGCCACGTCTTCGAAGCGCCCCTGGCCAGCCTCTCCGCCGAGGACAAGGAATACGTGAGGGCGGCCTCGTCGGAAACCGGTCCGGGCGCCATGGCGGGAGCGACGAAGCCCGCCCTGTCCGGGAGCGGGGTCGCCGTCGCCCTCGCCGGGGTGCATCTCTGTTGCGACGACTGCGTGGCCGCCGTCGCCGGGATCGGGCGGGGCGGGGGACGTGCGCTCCCGGAGGAGGTCGCCCTCGTCGGCGACCGCTCCAACAAGACCATCCTGGTGCGGGCCGCATCGGACCAGGATGCGCAAAGGGCCCTGGACGTCCTGTTGGCGGCGGGTTTCTACGGCGTTTCCAACCACGTCGAAGTGCGCATGCCGGATCTGGAGCGGGACGGGCGCATCGCCGACGCCATGGTCGTTCGCGGCGCCCATCTCTGCTGCGGGGGCTGCGTGAAGGCCTTCGTGGCCGCGGTGGAGTCGGTCGCCGGAGTGGAGCGTTGCGAGGCGGAGAAGGGCGCGGTTTCGGCAAAGGTGGCGGGCAAGAGCTTCAAGCCCTACGAGGTGATGCTGGCCTTGCGCGAGTCCGGTTTCGGCGGATCGGCCGAGTGAGGGGCCCGCGATGGAGAGCCTGCGGCATTGGCGGTGGACCGTCCTGCGCTGTTGCCTCCTGGCAGACATGCTCCGCCCCATGACGATTCCGATCCGCAACGAATGGAAGCGTCGCCTCGCCGTCGCTGGCTTCACCCTGCTCGCGCATTTCTCGGCGCTTGCCTCGGAGGACGGGCTGCTTCTGACCCTCAATCTGACGCCGCAGAAGGGAGAGCGCTTCCAGGAGGCGGAGTTCGTCTGCTGGCTGCCGGATCCTTCGCGTCCGGTGCGGGCGGTCGTCGTCCACCAGCACGGATGCGGCCAGGTCACCGCGGCCCATGCGCCGGTCACCGACGACTTCCACTGGCGGGCGCTGGCCCGCCGTCGCGACTGCGCCTTGCTGGTGCCGCGCTATCGGGTCGCCGGGGAATGCGCGGAGTGGAACGACCCCGAGAGCGGCTCGGAGCGGGCTCTGCTGGCGGCGCTGGAAGATTTCGCCGAACGCTCGGGTCGGCCCGAGCTGTCCGGGGCGCCCTGGATTCTCTGGGGGCATTCGGGAGGATCGAGCTGGTCGGTCCAGATGATCCTGCGGCATCCCGGGCGGGTCTTGGCGGCGTCGTTCCGGGGCGGCTGCCACCGGCAGTTCGGCGCCCCGGAGTTCCGCGCCCGTTTTGCTCCGGCGGCGCGGGAGCTGCCCATGCTCTTCGTCTGGGGGCGGCGGGAGACGGTTGCCGAATCCCGGCACCACGTCTCGTGGGCGCCGATGAACGAAATGTACCGGGAGCTGCGGGCCGGGGGCGGCCGGGTGGCGCGGATGATCGATCCGCGCTCCGAACACGGTTGCGGCGACGCCCGGCTGGTCGTGCTGCCCTTCTTCGACGCGGTGCTGGAGGCGCGCTTCGCCGGAGAGCCGTTGCCCGGCGCCTTGGTGGATCTCGCTTCGTTCGAATTCCGGGACCTGAACGAGACCAGCCTGCGGGATCCGGCGCTGGCCTGGCTGCCCACCCCGGAACTGGCGGGCCTGTGGCGGGAGTTTTCCGAAAGCGGCACGGTCCGGCCCGACGGCTCCGATCTCGCCCGCCCGACGCTCGACGCCGTGCCGACGCCCGAAGGCGTGCGGCTGGAATGGAGCGCGACGCCCGCGCTCGACGGCGGGCTGAGGGCCTTGCGCCTCTATCGCGACGGGGAGCTGTGGAAGGAGCTGGGCGTGGGCGCCGACGACTTCCTCGCCACCTCGCGCGACTCTCCGCCCGAGGCCTTGCGCGTTTCCTCCCGCGTCGTCGATGCCGTTCGCCCTGGCGCCTCCCACGTCTACACTATCCGCTATCTCGACGGCGGCGGCGCGGCATCTCCCCCCAGCGCTCCCGTGCGCGTGGGCGGCGAGTGACGGGATTGAGGAGGAGGCCGCCTGAGGGACGAGGTCGCCGGCCACCTTGAATCCGCCTCGCAACGCCCGGGCCCTTCTGCAGGTGGATGTCCGATCCGTCATCTCCGAACTCCGTGCGCCTTCCCGCGGCGTGGAGCGGCCCGTTCACATCTTCCGGGCGGCGGCTTCCGCGAGGGGGCTGCGCTCGCCTCGCTCCAGAGTGACGTGCGCGCTGCACGCCTCGCCGCGGAGCCGCTCGCGAGTGTAGACAAGGCCGTTGCTGAGCCGGTCCACGTAGGGATTGTCGATCTGGGCGGGGTCGCCCACGAGGATGAGCTTCGAGCCCCGCGCCATGCGGGTGACGATGGTCTTGGCCTCCAGCGGGGTGAGCTGCTGGGCCTCGTCGAGAATGAAGAAGCGGTTGGGAATGGAGCGTCCTCGGATGTAGCAGAGGGCTTCGATCTCGATCAAGCCCGATTCGAGGAGGGGGGCGTAGCTGCGCCGCCCGGTCTCGGGCGGAGGGAGCTCGGAAGCGCCCTTGCGGCTGTTGCGGGCGGACTGCCTGCGCCTGCCGGCCCCTTGTTCGGGGGCGAGGAGGAACTCGAGGGCGTCGTAGACGGGCTTCAGCCATGGGTCGAGCTTCTCCTCGAGCGAGCCGGGGAGAAAGCCGAGGGTGTCGCCGAGGGGGATGACGGGACGGCTCACGGTGACGCCGTTGTACTCCCCATTGAAGGTGGCGTGGAGGGCGGCGGCCACGGCCAGCAGGGTTTTTCCGGTGCCGGCGGAGCCGTAGCAGGTCACCAGCGAGATATCGGGATCGAGAAGCGCGTCGAGGAAGCACTGCTGGCCGAGATTGAGCGGTCGCAGCGGGGCGCCCCGCTGGATGCGGATCTGCTCGGGAAGGTTCAGCTTTCGAAAGGTCCCGTCCACGGCCATGCGCGCCGGCATGGTGCGTTTGTCGCCGGCCTTGAGGAGGACGTATTCGTTCGGCGCGATGCGGCGGCAATGGGAAGGAAGGTCGAGACCGCCGGTCGAGGCGAAGCGTTGCAGGTCGTTGGCCTTGACCTCCACGACGAGGGGCGAGGTCGCGCCGACCCGGGCGCCGTCGACCTTGTCGCTCTGGTAGTCCTCGCAGGGGATGCCGATGGCATGGGCCTTGAGCTGGAGATTGAGATCCTTGGTGACGAGGAGGGTGGGGGTGCTGTTCTGCTCCGCGACGAGCAGGGTGCAGACAAGGATGCGGTTGTCGTTGCTCTCCTGCCCCCGGAAGACTTCGAGCAGGTCCCTGACGGCGGGACTGCGACCTTCGGCTTCGGTTCGGGCGGGAACGAGGCGGACGGAGCCGCCCTCGCGGTTCGGGATGCCGATGGTGGCGTTTTCGGGGTGCTGCGAAAAAATCGCGGCGAGCTTGCGGTGGGCGTTGCGGGCGTTGGCGCCGCGTTCGGACTGCTCGTTCTTGAACTTGTCCAGCTCGCAGAGCACCTCCAGGGGAATGCAGACGTGGTTGTCGCCGAAGCGGTCGAGGCAGTCGGGATCGTGGAGGAGAACGTTGGTGTCGAGAACGAAGTTCTTGCCGACGGAGGAGGGAGCCCTGAGACCGTTGCCGTAGCGGGGCTTTCCGCCCGGCCTGTCTTTCCGGCTCTTGGTGCGCACGCTTGGGACGGCGAACATTTCGGCCTGCAAGGCTCCGTTCAGGAAAGCGCCGGCCACCGCCTCGGAGGAAGGATCGTTCATAGGATCGGAAATAGCGCCCGGAGGGCCATGGACCAAGGAATAGCCGGATTCTGGCCAAACCGTTTAAGAAAGTCAAAATTTTAAGGGAAACAAAATCGACCGCCATCGGAGCGGAACGCGCTCCGCGCCGTCGACTCCGCAGGAGTCCGCCGAGGGCGACGGAGGTGCCGGGGGAGGTCCCCGGGCGAAAGGTCTCAGTCCGCGTGGACGGTGTAGAAGGCGGCGGGGGAGAGCAGCGGCGCTCCCGTCTCCGACGGCAGGTTCTGGCAGACGACGCGGAGGACGTGGCCGCGGGGGATGGGCTTGCTCTTCAGCAGGACGACCTGTCCGTCCGACTCGACGATGGGATCCGCGATCAGCAGCGTTTCGCCGCCGCCGAGGGCGATGGCCTTGAGCGAATAGTTGTCCGGCTTCACGGCTTCGTAGCGGTCCACCGGATGGTTGAATTCGAGGAGGATGCCGTCGTCGACGAGGGCGATGCGGACGAGGCGATGGACTTCGGGCGGGTCCGGGAGGGGGACGAAGCCCTCGTCGCCCGCGCCGAGGAGAGATCCCGGAGACATCTCGACCAGAGCCCGCAGCGGCTTCGGGGCGAGTCCTCGCAAGAGGATGGATCCCTGCCAGGTCCCTCCGACCTCCTGAGGCACGACTTCGACGAGGTGGCGCGACTCGGGACAGTTGAGAAGCAGTTTGCCGACTCCGCCTTCCTCGAAGAAGACCGGCTGGCCGGGGCGGTCGCCCTTGGTCAGCTCCGCCGGGACGATGAGCGAGGGGCGCGTGGCGGGCAGGGGCGAGGGCGCGGCGGCGGGCTGGTCGGGGGGGGGCGGGGGCAATTGCGTCAGGGAAAGGAAGTAGCCGTCGGTGTAGTCGGGCATGGACAGCCGGATCGCGAGGAGTCCGTCGCGCCGCATGGCGAAGTTCTCGATGGGCAGTTCGCTCTCGGTGACGGGGATGGACTGGCCGGAGTCGGGGAGCCAAGCCATGAGATGCGCCTTGGCGGGGCCGCCGGATTCCACCGAATGGGGCGAGAGGGCGAAGAGAACGCGGCCGTGGGGATCGGCGACGGGGCCGGCGGTGACGACGACGCCTTCGTCCCGGCCGGGCCATTCCCGGACGACCGCCTGGAAGAAATCGAGCTTTCCATCCTGGTCCGTGTCGAAGGCCTGGGTCAGCTCCGCAGGCGAAGCGGCGAGCAGGGAGTAGCCCGGACCGATCGCGAGCGAGGGCAGCGCGTTCAGTTTGACCTCGGAATAGAAATCCCATCCGATCTGGCTGAGACCGGGGGTGAACTTGGCCACCCCGATCTGACCCCGGTGGTTCAGGAAGAAGACGTTGGCCCCGTCGAGGGGCGCGATCGCCCGCACTGCGGGGATCTGGTCGTTCGGAGGAATGCGGGTGAAGCTGCGCGAACGGGTGTCCGGCGGCGCCGGGGCGTCCGTGGAGGGGCCCTGGTCGGCCCGCGACGCGGGGGCGGCGGCGAGACCGAGGACGGCGGCAAGCAGGATGGTGGCGGAGGAGTTCACTTGGGATCGGACGGGGTGGATTCCGGCTCCTCCTGCGGAGCAAGCGGGTAGGCGAGCACGCCTTCGGAGCCGTCCTTCGGCAGGACCAGGGGGGCGCCCTTCCAAGTGCGCGCCGAGGCGTCGACCCGGCCCTTCCAGTCCTCCGGCACGGCGATCCGCAGGTCGCCGGGGGCGTCCTTCACGAAGAAGCGCTGCCGCAGGACGCGTCCGCCCTCGTCGAGCCAGAGGCGCTCCTCGATGGGGAGCGAGCCGCAGGTGTAGAGGAATTCGGGAGCTCCGTCCACGAGGCGGAATCCGAAATAGCGGGGAGCGCCGGAGGCGCCGGGCGTTTTCGCGAGGGGAAAGGGGCCCGTGGCCCTGAGCAAATAGGGTTCGGCCGGCGGATCGACCCTCTCGGAGCCGGATGCGTCCGCGCCGTCGGAGGGGGTGGCGGCGGGCGCGGACGCTTCGGCGTTTGCCTTCTCGATGTCGAGGACGCCGATGAGGCGGCAGGCGAGGGGATCCCAGAAGACGGCGTAGGGCAGGTCGACGGCCCCGAAGGTGAAGACGTCGCGGAGATCCGGAACCGGGCCGTCGCCGGAACGGTAGGCCGCCAGGGCGGTCTCGTCGGCGAGGAAGTTCTTCAGGTCGCGCCGCGAGAGGTCGAGCTTCACCGGCGCTCCCTGGGCGGCGGTCTCGTTCGGCGCGAGCGCGGGGAGGCAGAGCAGGGCGATGAGGAGGCGGAGGAACATGGCGCGGGGATCAGGCGGCATCGCCACGGGTGAAGTGCCAGTTCGACTCGTCGCCGAGCTCCGGCCGGTAGCGGTAGCCCTCGAGATCGAAGTGCTTCAGGTCTTCCGGCTCGGAGAGGCGGCGGCGGACGAGATAGTCGCTCATGAGACCTCGCGCCTTCTTCGCGTAGAAGCTGACGATGCGGTAGCGTCCGTCCTTCCATTCGCGAAAGTGGGGCGTGACGATGCGGCCCCGGATCCGGTCGGGCTGCACCGCGCCGAAATACTCCTGCGAGGCGAGGTTGACGAGGGTGCGGTCGCCCGATTTCGCGAGGGCGGCGTCGAGATCGTCGGAGAGCCGGCCGCCCCAGAATTCGTAGAGGTTCTTCCCCCGCTTCGTCTTCAGGGCGGTGCCCATCTCCAGGCGGTAGGGGAGGATGAGATCG
>CAYMMC010000169.1:0-6840 GCA_964391125.1 uncultured Akkermansia sp. | reverse complement strand
CCAGGTTGCGGAAGTGCGCTGCTGTTTCTTGTCCTCGCGGCGCCTCTTGCCGTCCGGGCCGATTTTTCCTGGACCGACGAGGAGGGAAAGCACCTCGATCTCGGCCACAAGGGAAAGCCGGTGGCCCGCTACGTCTACGAGGCCATCGACGAGAGCAGTCCGGAGCGCCGCGAGGAGACCTTCAAGCCCTTCTGCCACCTCTATCTCCATCAATGGAACCATTACGGGCACCTCCTCACGAAGGGGCCGGGAGGGAAGTTCACCCACCACCGCGGCGTCTTCTACGGCTTCAACCAGATCTCCTACGTCGACAGCGCCGGAACGCGCCACGAGAAGGTCGACACCTGGCACTGCCGCAAGGCGCATCAGGTCCATCGGCGCTTCAGCGCGCAGGAGGCCGATGCCAAGTCCGCCCATTTCACTTCGGAGATCGACTGGGTCGGCCCCGACGGCGTCCCTTTCGCGGTCGAGACCCGCACGATGCGCTTTTCCCTGGACGGCCCCGACGTCGTCGTCGACTTCGAATCGACTCTGGCGCCCAAGGTGGCCGAGCTGCGCCTCGACGGCGATCCGCAGCACGCCGGCTTCCACTTCCGCGCCCACGACGACGTCCACGATCTGACGCAGAACGCCACCTACTTCATCCGCCCCGACGGCGTCGGCCAGCCCGGGACGACGCTCAACTGGAGCGAAAAGAGCGACGGCGCGCAGACCCGCGACCTCCCCTGGAAGGCCATGTGCGTCACCCTGCGGGACACCCAGGCGACGATCGTCTACCTCGACCATCCCGGCAATCCGAAGCCGGCTCGGGCCAGCGAGCGCTCCTACGGACGATTCGGAACCTACTTCGCGACCACGGTGAAGCGCGAGGCGCCCCTGAGGGTGCGCTACCGCCTCGTCGTCCATCCCGGCGAATACAAGGGCCCCGAGGAGGTCGCTCCGCTCTCCGCCGCCTATCTCGCGATTCCCTGAATCCATGTCCCGCGCACGAACATCCAACGAGACGGACCGGCGCGCCGAGATCGCCGAGATCCTCCGCAAGGTCCGCAAGATCGAGCTGCGCACCCGCGGCCTCGTGCGCGAGAGCTTCGGCGGCGAGTATCACAGCCGCTTCAAGGGAGAGGGCATCGACTTCGAGGATTTCCGCGAATACCAGCCCGGCGACGAAGTCCGCTCCATCGACTGGAACGTCACCGCCCGGATGCGCCGCCCCTACGTGAAGAAGTTCACCGAGGAACGCGAGATGACCGTCTTCCTCTGCGTCGACATCAGCGCCTCCGGCGGCTACGGCAGCCGCGGCCCCAGCAAGCGCGAGACGATGGCCGAGGTCGCCGCCCTCCTCGCCTTCAGCGCCCTCCAGAACAAGGACAAGGTCGGCCTCGTCCTCTTCACCGACGAAGTCGAGCTCTACCTGCCGCCGAAAAAAGGCACCGCCCACGCCTTGCGCCTCATCCGCGAGGTGCTCCATTTCGAACCCTCGGGCCGCGGCACCTCCCTGGCCGCGCCGGTCCACCTCCTGAAGAACGCGGTCAGGAAGCGCTCCCTCGTCTTCCTCCTCTCCGACTTTCTCTTCCACGAGGACCTCGCCGCCGACCTCCGCATCGTCAACCGGAAGCACGACCTCGTCGCCGTCCAGGTCAGCGACCCCGCCGAGCTGGCGCTGCCCGCCGTCGGGCACGTCCGCCTGGAGGATCCCGAGACGGGCAAGCAAGTCGAGGTCAACACCTCCAACCCCCGCGTCCGCGCCGCCTACCAAGCCGAGGCGCGGCGATGGCAGACGGAGATCGACCGGCAGTTCAAGCGGCTCTCCATCGACAAGCTCACCCTCCGCACCGACGAGGAGTATGTCCCCGTGCTGCACGGCTTCTTCAAGCGCCGCGACCGGCGCGAGGCGGTGTGACCCGCCGGAGATCCCACCGCCGACCCCCTCCCGCCGAACGAACCCTGTTCCTCCATGGACCCGACCCTGTCGATCCTTGCCCAGACCGACGCCACCCCGCCCGAAGGCCTCTACGACATCGTCGTGCCGCCGCCCGAGACCGAGCTCTGGCCCCTGCTCCTCTCCCTCGTCCTCGCCCTCCTGATCGTCGCGGGGGCGGTCTGGCTGGTCCGCCATCTCCTGCGCCATCGCGAGCCCCCCGCCGCGCCGCCGCAGGACCGCGCCCTCCGCGCCTTCGACCGGATCGAGCGGCAGCAGGACGAGCTCGCGCCGAACCGCTTCGCCCTTGCCGTCTCCGACGCGCTGAAGGACTACTTCGCCGAGCGCTTCCGAGATCCGGTCCGCTACGAGACGACGGAGGAATTCCTCGCCCGCCTTTCGCGCGAAGGCACCCGCCTGCCCTCCGCCGCCCAGCAGGAGCTGCGGGACTTTCTCGCCGCCTCGGAGGAGATCAAGTTCGGCAACCGGCCCGACGCCTCGGACCGGACCCGACCGCTGCTGAAGCGGGCGCGGAACCTCGTCGGGCTCTGCGAATCGGTCAACGCGAGGACGAAATGAGCCGGCCGACCCGCGCCCTTCCGTCCCTTGCCCGATGAACAATCCGCGTGTTCCCTCCATCGTTCATCCATGAAGACTCCGCTTGTTTCCGCCCTTGCCTGCGCCAGCCTGCTTCTCGTCGGCTGCGGCAGCTTCGAACGCGAATGGAGGCAGTCCGTCGCCGAATACCGGGCCGGGCGCACCGCCGCCCCCGCCGGCCCCTGGGCGGGGACTTGGACCACCGCCACGAACGGCCACGCCGGCAAGCTCCGCGCCATCGTCAAGCCCGCCCCCGACGCGCCGGGCGAATACGACTTCCGCTACCACGCCACCTGGGCGAAGGTCTTCTCCGGCGCCTACTCCGTCCGCTTTCCGGTGAAAAAGCGGGGCGGCGTCTTCCGCGCCGACGGCGAGAAGTCGATGGGGCTCTTCGGCACCTTCGGCCACAAGGCCACCATCAGCGAGCAGTCCTTCGAGGCGACCTACTCGAACGACAAGGGCGATCTCGGCGCCTTCTCGATGCGGCGGCCGCAGTAGGGGACGGCATCGCACCGGACGCAGGCGGAGCGAGGCGACGACCGCCCCGCACCCCGCCGAGCCGTCTTCGGCCAAGGCTGCGGAGGCAGCTCCAACTCCGCCGGAAGCGCGTTGTTCCGCATCCGCCCGCGGACGCGATCAAGCGGAACATTTCCGCTGGGCCGGGGCTCGTTCGTCGGCGACGATGCCGCCGATCATGCCAGCGCCCATTTCCTGCCCCCAATCCATCGAAGAGCTCGACCGCCTCGCCAGCGAACCCTCCAGGGAGGTCGTGGGGACGCTGGAGCGAAGCGAAGGCGACCTTCTGGTGGCCGGCGCCGGGGGAAAGATGGGCTTTCACCTGGCCCTGATGCTGCGGCGCGCCCTCGACGTGCTCGGCTCGGGGCGGCGGGTCTACGCGGTTTCTCGCTTCGGCGACGCCTCGTCCCGCGAGCCATTCGCGAGGGCGGGGATCGAGACGGTCGCCGCGGATCTGACGGATGCGGGGCAGCTCGCCTCGCTGCCCGACGCTGGCGCGGTCTTCTTTCTCGCGGGGAAGAAGTTCGGCACGGGCGATTCGCCCGACGCGCTGCGGCGCTTCAACGAGGAGATGCCGGCGCTGGTGGCGGAGCGCTTCGCCGGATCGAGCATCGTGGCGATGTCGACGGGCTGCGTCTATCCCTTCGTCGCTCCGGAGAGCGGGGGCTCCACCGAGGAGGACGAACCCGCCCCGGTTGGCGACTATGCGCTTTCCTGTCTGGGGCGCGAGCGGGTCTTCCTCGCCGCCAGCGAGCGGCACGGCACCCCCTTGTCGCTGATCCGGCTGAACTATGCGGTCGATCTGCGCTACGGCGTGCTGGTCGATCTGGCTTCGAAGCTCCTCGCGGGCGAGGCGGTCGAGCTCGCGACGGGCCATTTCAACTGCATCTGGCAGGGCGACGCGATCAACCATACGGTGCGCTCCCTCGCCCTGGCTTCGCCGGCGCCGAGGGCCTGCGTGCTCAACGTCACGGGCGCGCGCCTGCTCGCCGTCAGGGAGGCGGCCGAGAGGCTCGCGGCAAGGCTGGCTTGCACCGTCGTCTTCTCCGGGAGCGAGACGGAGACGGCTTGGCTGAGCAATGCCGCGAAGGCCCATCGTCTCTTCGGCCCGCCTTCGGTGCCGGAGGATCGGCTCATCGACTGGGTCGCCGAATGGGTGGGGCACGACCGGCCCCTGCTGGGCAAGCCAACCCGCTTCGAAGTGCGGGACGGGCGCTATTGAGGCTCCGAGAAGTCCGGTCGGGATCGGGGAGATCCTGCCGCGTTCATCGGTTGCGGATCGCACGCCCCCAAGACGCCCGACCGAGGTCGATGACCTCGGCTGCACGTTTCCGCAGCGCGTGTCGTCCAAACGTGGCCAAGCAAGGTCTACTCGGCCGCGAAGGCGCGGAAGAGGCCCTCGACGTCGGCGCTTTCGGGCCCCCCCTCGTGGAAGGCGAAACGCCAGCGGAAGCCCAGCGACTCGCCGGCGGGAACGACGTACTCGCCGGCGGTCTTGTCGTCGAGCGACTCGAAATGGCTTTTGCCGAAGATGTTCGCGGTGACGAGGCCGTAGGTGCGGGAATGCCAGTAGGTGGGGTGGCGCGGATTGGTGGGGTGGTCGAGGATGGCGACTCCGACGGGGCGGCCGCCCACCGTCCCATAGGCGTCGACCCAGCGGGCGCGCTTGCCCCAGGTGTCCTTGTCGGTGATTCCTTCGCTGTTGAGCAGGTGGCCGGTGACGGGCGTCCCCGATTTCGCGCGTTTCTCCACCTGGAGCTCGTAGGCGACGCGGATGGCCATGCCGGCGTCCTTGTCGTCCTCGAAGGTGATCGGTCCGTGCGAGGCGTGGAAGACGATCCCGAAGTCGATCAGGCGCGGTCCCTTCGCCCCCTGCGGGGCGGAGAAGCGCAGCGTGCGGGTGTCGGTGAGGATGACGGTTCCGTCGGCGGCGACGTATTCGTTCTCGGAGACGAAACCGCCCTCCTTCTCGCCGCTTTCGATCGATTTGAAGCCCTTGTGGACGGTGCGGCCCGGCGCCCGGCCCTCCTTGTTGGGCCTCACGGCCCAGAAGTTGTGTCCGTTGACCTTGCAATGGGCGAACCAGAGCGACTGGTGGTGGGGGTGGTCGGTGTCCTCGTCCTCGACTTCTTCGAAGGGATAGCGGCGCGTCATGGGCACCTGGCCGGGACCGAGAACCGGGTAGAAGGCGGGGAAGAAGCGCTCTTCCTCGAAGCGGTACTCGGTGAAGAGCTCGCCGTCCAGCTCGACGCGGAGGCGGTCCTCCTGTTCGACGAGCTTCACTGCCGAGGGGGCGGCGCAGAGAGGCGGGAGGCCGAGGACTCCGCAGACGAGGGCAAGAAGAAGGGGACGAATCATGGTATGCAATCCTAGACGGACGGGAATGGGCTCGCGACTGTTCGGTTCGAGCGCATTTGCGCCAGCGAAATCCGGGCTTAGAGGGGGGCGGGCGCGTCCCCCGGGTCCGGCGTGGCGCCGGGAGCTTGGGGAGCCTCGGCGACGCCGGGCTGGACGATCTTGGCATTCTCGCGCAGCCCCTCGACGAAGCCGCCCATCTTCTCCGATTTCGCCTGCTCGTGGAGGTTCTCGGCGAGCTCGTCCTTCACCTCGGCGAACTCCAGGGTTTTGGCCTCCTTCCTGCCGTTGACCTTGATGATGTGGTAGCCGAAATCGGTCTTCACGATCTCTCCGACCGCGCCGACCTCCTGGGCGAAGGCGGCGGTTTCGAATTCGGGGACCATCTGCCCCTTCTCGAATTCGCCGAGGTCGCCCCCTTGGGCCTTGCTGGGACAGTCGGAGTGGAGCCCCGCCATTTCGGCGAAGTTCTCGCCCTTCTTGGAAAGGATCTCCTCGCGCAGCTCCTTGGCGATCTTCTCCTTGGCGGAGATCTGGGTGGCATCGGTGATGCCGCGGGTCGAGATGAGGATGTGGGCGGCGTCGACGCTGGCCTTCTGCTCGAATTCCTCGGGATGCTCGTCGAAATATCGCTTCACCTCGGCCTCGCCGGGCTTGGCGACCCCGGCGGTGACTTTGTCGTAGAGCTTGCGGATCTTGGTGTCGGTCGCGATCTGCCCGCGGATGCGACCCAGGCTGACGCCCGCGGCTTTGGCGAACTCTTCGAGGCTTTCGCCCTCGGGAATCTGCTTCGCGATCTCCTGCAAGCTAGTTTCGACCTCTTCCTCGCTGGCCGCCAGGCCTTCCTTGTCGGCCGCGCCGATGAGGAGGGTCTTCTGGACCAGTTCGTTCATCACCATCTGCTGGATCTGCGGTTCGATGAGGGCGCGCTGCTCGGGGGGCATCTGCTCGAACTGGCGACCGTAGCGGGCGGTGAACAGCTCGCGCACGTCCAGCACGGTGATGGGCGTGCCGTTGACTTCGAGGACGACATCCGTTTCGGAGATCTGCGGCGCCGCCTCGACGGCCGGGGCGGTCTCGGCGGGAGGGGCGGGCGGCGCGTCTTGGGCGGTGGCGACGACCGCCGGCAGGCCGAGGGCGGCGGCGATCGCTGGAAGGAGGCGGGAAGTGGATTTCATTGGTTTCGCCAGCCAGTCTCGACGGAATCCGTTCCGAAACAACTGCTATTTCGGGGCGGCGGGGAACGGGATCGGGCCGCAGCCGCTCCTCTTTCCGGGGGGCAAGGAGACTGTTGAAAACCCCCGCAATGAAACATCTTGGTTTGTTTTTGGCTGCGGAACCAGCGGCTTTGCCGGAAGTATGTAGGAAAGACCCTTCGGGCTGCGGCCCTTTTACCGCTTGGCTTCGTTGCTCCTCGGTCGTGGAGCCCGCTCCACTCCATCGTCGCGCCTCGC